>NZ_JBEXPK010000096.1:0-26496 GCF_040612015.1 Streptomyces sp. NPDC006476
CCGCTACGAGCGCAAAGCCGAGCACTTCCTGGCCTTCACCAGCATCGCCTGCACCCTCATCTGCTACCGCAGACTCACCAAATGAGATGACGTCTTAGACGACGCCGTGGGCGCCTGGCTCGCCCGGTACGCCGCCGACCCGGTGGACGAACCCGGCGAGACACTGATCGGCCTGGCCGTCGACGGCAAGACTGTGCGTGGATCCCGCACCGACGGCATGGCCGTCCACCTGCTCGCCGCCGCGCTGCACGGCTGCCAGACCGTGATCGCCCAGCGTCAAGTCGCCGCGAAGAGCAACGAGATCCCCGCCTTCGCCCCGCTGCTGGACCGGCTCGACCTGCGCGGCGTCGTCGTCACCGCCGATGCAATGGCCTCGGCGGCCGCGCGCCAGGGAAAGCCGCCGGGCCGCAGAGCCAGCCAGGTCCACACCGCCCGGCGTATCACGGCGCGGACTCGCTCGATGCGCGTCGCAACCGGTCCGTCGACCGCCTCCAGGGCACGTCGCAGTGTGCTGTCCGAGACCGGTTTGGGGAACAACGCCCGCCACTGGTACTGCGGTTGCTCGGCCGCCAGAACATTCGTCGCGCCCAGCACGATCGCACAGGCCAGCTGGACAAGCACGACGCCCCGGTCCCGCCACCCTGGCCCGGTGCCCCGCGGAAGTACGGCGGCCAGGGCACGGGTGAGCCCGACACTGTCGGCGACCTTCCTCAGCAGCACCACCCCCGCGTACCCGACGAGACGCTTGCCGTCGGCCCGCACGCCGAGCCGGTGATCCCATTCGGTAGCCTGCACCTGTTGGGTGTCTCTTCCTCGCGACGGTTTTGATCTAGACAATCCAGATCATCGCAGGTGAGAGGCACCCTTCTTCTGTCAGGGCATCAGACCGCGGCCGTAGCTGAATTCATGAGGTCAACGCACCACCGACTATGGGCCGGGGCCGCTCGTTTGACAGACCCCGTAGCGGATGTCTCGAGGGGTGGGCTGCCGGGCGAACCCGGTCCGGCTCTCATTGCGAAAGATCCGCTACGACTACAAAGTGCGATCAGCCAGGACACGGCGCCTGGACGACGTGGCTCGCGCTGCTGATCAGTTGCTCAAGGCGGTTCAAACGGTTTGCTGTTTGCGTGCCCTCAACGGGCTGGAGGAGGAGGAGCCGTTGGCGGGACAGGGGGCTGGTGAGGATCTGACAGTCCAGATCGAGGCGCCCGACGTGCTCGTGTACGACGGTTTTGGTCGAGCAGTGCAGCGTCGACACCCGGTGCTGGTCCCACATCCGGGCAAACTCCGTGCTGGCGCCGCGCAGGTCGCGGACCAGTGTCGTGGCGGCCACGTCATGGCCGCGCTGAGCCAGAGTGGCTCTGAGGTCGGCCACGTAGGACAAGCCGGTCGCCTCCTCTTGCTGTGGTGTCGCCGAGCGCAGTACGGAACGCCAGTGTGCGCAGGTGAACCAGTGCCACGTCAGATTCCTGTGATGGCCGGGCCGGCCGACGAACGAGCCGAACAAGGCGATGTTCAGCGGGTTCTGGGCCACGACATTGGAGAGGTCGTCGGAGATGAAGGCCGGTGTCGTGGCCGCTATCGCCTCCAGTGTGTACAGCAAGCCGGCATCGATGTAATCCGGCCGTTCGGCCGATGCCGGCGGTGCCTGCCCGGCGAGCAGGTACAGATGGCAACGCTCGTCGGGTGTCAGCCGTAGAGCCGTGGCGATACCCGCGAGGATCGAGGCCGATGGCTGAGGGCCACGCGCCTGCTCAAGACTTTCGTAATAAGCCGTGGACATGTTCGCCATCGCTGCCACCTCGTCCCGGCGCAGCCCGGGCGTCCGGCGTCGGGTGCCCGGGTCCAGCCCTAAGTCCTGCGGGCGCAGGCTCTCCCGGCGGCGCCGGAGGAAGTCAGCGAACTCGGTCCGGTCCGTGGGCTGAGTGCCTGGGGTGGGCCTCCATTCCAGATCGGCACCGGTGGTTCGAGCGTAGGCCGTGTCGAGAGAGCGTTCCATGAGGTGCATCGTCGCATCCACCTCCATGCGCGGAAACACACCGATCAGTGACGTGAGCGACGCCCGGTTTATCCACCGCACGTCACTACGTGGCTGAGCGGTTCTGCCGTCGGCTGCAAGCCCATACCGTTCTGCCGGGGAGGACGTCTTGCCGTTTCGTCCCGGTCGCAGCCCCATTCCCGCATCTTGATGAAATGAGGAAAGAAAGCATGGCCTTCGCAACCCCCGTCGTCCTCGTCCACGGTGCCTGGCACGGAAGTTGGTGCTGGAGCCTGGTCACCGAGCAACTCGCCGCTCGCGGCGTCGCCTCGGTTGCCGTGGACCTCGACGGTCACGGACTGAAGAGCCGCTCGCCGCGCTCTCGATGGGGACGTCCGTTCATCTCCGGCGAGTTCGCCGTGGAACCCTCGCCGGTGGCCAAGATCACGGCGTCCTCCGCTGCCGCGACTCTGGTCGAGCAGGTACGGCGGATCGGACAGGGCCGGCAGTGTCTGGTCGTGGCGCACAGTATGGGCGGCACCATCGCGACCGCCGCCGCCGAACAGGCACCGGAACTCTTCGCCGAACTCATGTACGTCGCGGCGTTCGCCCCCGTCAACGGCCAGCCCACAGTGCAGTACACCCTCATGCCGCAGAACGCGGGAGAACAGGTGGCGCGCGGCCTTTCCACGGACCCAGCGTCAGTCGGTGCGCTGCGCTACGACACGGGCGACAGCGAGCGGCGGGCCGCCATCCGCAACGCCTTCTACAACGACGACGTCGACGAGGTGATCGCCGAGGCGGCTGTCTCGCTGCTGTCAGCGGACGCGCCTGCGGGTGTCTTCGGCGAGTCGATCACTGTGACTGCCGGGCGCTACGGTTCGATCTCGCACAGCTACGTCGTATGCACCCGGGACAACGCTGTACGGCCTGAGCTGCAGCGTCTCATCGTCAAAGAGATCGACAGCATCTCGGCGCGGCCGACGGCGGTTACCGCGCTCGACTCCTCGCATTCACCGTTCTTCTCACAGCCGGCTGCTCTCGCGGACATCATTCGTTCAGCGCACACTGCGCTTCCAGGCGCGTAGGAGGGACGGAGGTGAGATGGTCCTTCAGGTCCGGGTCAGCAGTCGCCCGCAGGCCTGCACCCCTGTGGCACTGACGCGGAACTCAGATGTGGACGCAGCGGGTTGAACAGGCTCTCGCTGGACAATCGTCGACATGTCCTGAGTACCCGTGCCGCCCACACGTCGTCGTTGGCGATCGGGGAGTGATTGTCAGTACCTGTGGATCAGTTGATCTCACGTTCGCTCGGGTGGGCTGATCGCGACGAGCTCGACCTCGAAGCCGTCGTCGTTCTCCAGGTAGGCGGCGTCGTGCTGTCCGCCGCCGGCGTGCGGGTGCAACTCGTGGAACATCAGGCGCCAGCCATGCTGGGCCGCCTCGGCAGCCAGCTTCTCGATAGCAGCCGTGTCCTCGCCATCGAACGCCAGTTGGTTCAGCCCGGGGCGACGGCCGTCGTGTCGGTCGGCGGTACGGGCAGGCGACTGTTCGAGGACGAGGTAGGTGGTCGGCCCGAGCAGCCAGCTTCGGCCGGTGGCCCAACTCTGGGAGATGCTGTAGCCCAGCGTCGCCAGCAGCCAGCCGAGCTAGGCGAGCGCGCGGTCGCGGTCGGGCACCCAGATCTCGACGTTACGCAGCGCGCCGTGCGTCGGCCGTCTCACGCGGCCACCGCCTCGGGGCGCTCCATGAGGTGGCCTCGCTCGAAGCGGGCTCCGGCTCTGACGAGGGCGACGAGGTGGGGTGCCATGCAATTCGTCTTCTCACGGTCAGGGCGGCGTCCGGGGCACTTGAGGGTCTGTTCCCGGCGGCGGGCGCCGCGGCGGCCGGCGGGATGGCGGGGGCGGCGTCAGGGGCGCGTTGACCCATGACCAGGGGTTTCTCGCTGAACCGGGTATAGAGGCGATCGATAGCGGCCTTCGGGATGTTGCTCTTGCCGCGTGAACGGCTCCGCGGAGAGGCTGGTTGGTGCCTCTCGGATCACCTGGCAACTCACGGAGGATTCATGGCTGACCGTTCGACCGTTCTCATCACAGGGGCGACCGACGGGTTGGGGCGGGCCGTGGCCCATCGCCTGTCCTGCGTGTTCTGCGTCCTCGCCCCCTTCGACGTCCTCGTGCGCGCCGCCCGCCTGTGCTGGGCCCTCGGCCTGCCACTGCCCGCCCGCTACCGCGAACTCGAAGCGAAGATCGGCCACCGCTTCAAGCAGAGCCACAGTCTTGCGGAGGTCTACGCTGAGGCCGAGCGCCTCGAACGCGAGGAAGGCCCCTGGTCTGGAACCGCGGCGACGCCGTGCGGCAGGAGCTCGGCGCCGCCACGGCCGACGACTTCCTCGCTCGCCTCACCCTCGCTACCTGATCCCCCGCCCCACTGCCCGCCCCAGGGGCCGTCGCCCAAGCGGCACGGCCCCTGGGACACGCCTGCCCGCAAGGAGACACCGATGACGTCCAGGATCGTCGTCGTCCCTGCTCGGCCGCCAAACGAGCAGTGGACCGCCCCATCCCCGCCCGAGACCTCTACACCGGCTCATATCACCTCATGTGCCGTCGAGTTGCGGAACCCATCGCCGGGCCCGCCGGCGGAGTCCTCGTACTCTCCGCCCTGCACGGATTCGTCCAGCTTGAGGACGAACTCCTGCCGTACGAATCCAGATCGCGCGCTCCCCGAGGCGGTACTCGACTCGCGCGTCCTCGCGCGCCGTGAGCTCGGCGGCGACGTCCTCGTGCTCCGTGTCGCATCCGCACTGTTCGCTCAGCCGGTACTCCACCTGCGCCAGGTCCGGGCCCAGCACCGTCACCAACGCGCGTGATCTTGAACACCGTATGGAACATAGCTTGGTAGTTTCGTGACATGGAACCCTGGCTGAAGGACTTACTCACCCAAATCGACAAGGCGACGGCCAAACTGATTGCTACGGCCGGCGGCCTGACCAACGAACAGGTCAGCGAACCGTCGTTGCTGTCCGGCTGGACCCGCGGCCACGTCCTCACCCACATTGCCCGCGCCGCTGAGGCTCACCGAAACCTGTTGGAGGCCGTCCGCACCGGGACCGACATCCCCGCCTACGCGAGTCAAGAAGCCCGCGACACGGCCATCGAGAACGGTGCGAGCCGAGCGGTCGCCGAGCAAGTAGCCGACATTGAGCGGACGGCGGCTGCATTCCGGGCCGCCGCCGTCACAACACCCGATGGCGCATGGACGACGAGTGTCACCATCCTGCACCTTGAGCCGTTCCCGGCGAGCCAGGTTGTCCTACGCAAGCTCGTCGAGCTCGAACTGCATCACGTCGACCTGAACGCGGGCTACCGGTCGGCCGACTGGCCTGTCACCTTCAAGCCGCTGCAGTTGCCCGAGACCATGCGAAGCCAGGCCACCGACCGTATGTCCTGGTTCGCCACGAAGTAACTCCAACCGCACAGGAACCGGATGTGATCGAGGGGTCGGGTCCGGAATGCGTCGAGCTGTTCGTCGAGGCCGGCGCAGATCCTCGACACCTTGCTCTTCGATATGCCGGTGTCCGAGCGCAGGGTTTTGACCAGGTTGTCGACGGAGCGAGTTGAGACCCCGTGGACGTATGCCTCCATGACGGCCGCGTGGAGGGCCTGTCGATGCGGCGCCGGTGTTCCAGCAGGCTGGGGAAGAAGCTCCCGGCCCGCAGTTTCGGGATCGCGAGTTCTGTGCGACATCCCGTGAGTTCCCCTGAGCCCCGCTGATTCTCTGGGGCCGTGGCCAGGGGGTTCTTCCTCCTTCGTGTGCTCTGTTGGCTTGTGACGTAACTTCGGGATTCTTGAAGCGTTCTCATCTCGTCCGACCGATTCGCAGTCGGGTCGAAGGCGAGGAGGCTCGGGTTGGCGGCGCTGGCAGTCGTACGGGACCTGCGTGAGCACTGGGCGCCCGCGTCGGCTGAGGAGCTGGAGCGGTTCGAGACCGATGTGCTGTCCGGGTTCGTCCTCGCACGGGCCTCAGCAGGGCTGGCGGACGGCACCATCCGCGGGACGTTGGCCACCTGGATCAGATCAGGACCTGGTTCGGCCGGCCCTTGTGGGACATGGAGCCCGCTGACGCGGACGTGTACTTCGGGAAGGTTCTGCGGCACTCGCCCAGCGGCACCCGGTTGGGCCGGTCGCAGGCGTTGAGCACGTATTTCACGTTCCTGGAGCTGCGGCACAAGGTCGAGATCCACCGGATGACCGGCCGGGTGGTCGAGTGTCCGATCGACGAGATGAACCGGCCGCGCGGAGCCAAGGACGCCCAGCTGCGGATCCCGCCGAGTGAGCCGGAGATCGGGAGGTTGTTCACCGGCTGGGGCGGTGAGCTGGCCACCTGCCGGAAGTTCGCCCCAACCGTCCGGAACTACACCGCCTCGAAGTTGATGTCCCAGGTCGGCCTGCGAGTGAGCGAGGCGTGTGGGCTCGACCTGGACGACATCAAGTGGGACCTGGGCCGCTTCGGCAAACTCCACGTCCGCCACGGCAAGGGGGCCCGCGGCTCGGGGCCGCGCGAGCGAATGGTTCCGCTGATCAACGGTGCCGACCGGACACTGCGGTGGTTCATCGAGGACGTGTGGGGCCAGTTCGACGACGATCACACTCGCCCTGGTGCCCCGCTGTTTCCCTCCGAGCGCAGGAACACCGACGGCTCCGCCCGCCGGGTCGGCGACGACGCCCTACGCAACGGGCTCGACAACGCGGTCGAGGCTCATCTGCCGAGCTGGACGGACAGGTTGACACCGCACGTCCTGCGGCACTTCTGCGCGTCCCAACTCTACGGAAACGGGCTGGACTTGCTCGCAATCCAGGAGGTCCTCGGACATTCCTGGATCGCTACCACCATGCGGTATATCCACGTGTAGCAGACCCGGGTCGAGGACGCCTGGGCCGCCGGTATGGAACGGGCCGCGAAGCGGCTGGAAGGACTGGCCCGATGAGGTGGAACCTGCGGCTGACCGCCGCGAACAAGGGTATCTGGAAGGCGTCCGAGCTCCAGCGGAGCCTGGCCGAGCACGGCCTGGTGATCTCGGCCGGCAAGATGTCCGGGCTGTGGTCCGGCCAGCCGGTCTCGCTCAAGCTGGAGGACCTGGACGTCATCTGCGTGGTCCTCGGCTGCGAGATTGGAGACCTGCTGATCCCCGAACCAGAAAAGGTCCGCCACCCTGGCCAGGCAGAGGAAAAGGAACGGGCCGCGGTCGGCGCGGGAACCGCCGCACCGACGGTGATTCCCAAGCGCCGGGATGGCCGGTCGCTGCCGCCGGAGTGATCCGGTGGCACTGTTTCCGAAGGGCTACGTCAAGCCCACCGACTCCTGCGACAGTTGTCTGGCCTGGGGAAACTTCAGCGGCCGCCTCTGCCCCACCTGCTATATGTTCGGTCGCGGCCACGAGGCGGCCGCATGCACCGGCTGCCGCCGCGTCCAGCCGCTGAAGTGGGACTACTGCCGCCTGTGCTGGTGCCAGGCCCGCCTCAGTGCGAAGGCCGTCGTCGGTCAGCCAACGGACGAGACGGACGTGCGGGACCGGCTCGCCGCCGTCCGGCATCACCAACTGTTCTTCGTCGGGATGCACTACCGCAGGAGAACCACCCCAGCAGCTCGGACACGAGGAGGACGGCGGAGAGCCCCGCGCAAGCCGTCTCCTGCACCGGCCTGGCGCCCGGATCCCGGCTGGCGGCAGCTACCGCTGTTCGCACAGATCCCCCGCGACTACAGCCGGCTCGCCCTGGCCGACGCCGACCTGGCCAGCCCGTGGCTGACCTGGGCAAAGTACCTCGCCCACCGGCTCGCCGAGACTCGCGGCTGGGGCCGCAACATCCGCTTCGCCGTCAACCGCGGCCTGGCCCTCGTCCTCACCGGCTACGTCGAGGGCGACGTCATCCGGCACACGGAGATCTTCGCCCCGCTCCGGTCCCTGGACCTGCCGGTCGGCCACACCGTCACGGTCCTGGAAGACATGGGGATCTTCGAGGACGACAGCGAACCCTCCTTCGAACGCTGGATCGCAGAGAGGCTGGAGGATCTCGCGCCCGGCATCCGCTCGGAGGCCGAGCGCTGGACCCGCGTCCTGCGCGACGGCGGCCCACGCAGCCTCCCGCGACGGGAAGGCACGGTCTGGCTCTACCTCAACTGGGTCCGCCCGGCCTTGCTGGAATGGTCGAACCCCTACGACCACCTGCGGGAGGTGACCCGCGAGGACGTCCTCACCTACATCAAGACACTGCACGGCCACCAGCGCCACGACCAACTCGTCGCCCTGCGCTCGCTGTTCACATGGGCCAAGCGGAACGGAGTGATCTTCCGCAACCCCACTAGCCGGATCAAGGTCGGGCAATACGAGTACGCCGTGCTGCAACCGCTCGTCCCCGAACAGGTCGATCGCTCCGTCGCGGCGGCCACCACCCCGGCGACGCGGCTCATCCTCGCCCTCGCAGCGGTCCACGCCGCCCGGGTCGCCCAGATCGCCACCCTCATGCTCGACGACGTCGACCTTGGCAACCGGCGGCTGACCATCAACGGACGCGTCCGTCCGCTCGACGACCTCACCCTGAAACTGCTGCTGGACTGGCTGGAGCACCGGCGAAACCGTTGGCCGAACACCGCGAACCTCCACCTACTGATCAACAACCAGACCGCCACGAAGACCAGCCGCGCCAGCAACCACTGGATCAGCGCCGCGATGCGCGGGCAGGACGCGACGCTGGAACGGCTCCGCGTCGACCGCCAACTCGAAGAGGCCCTGACCCACGGCCCCGACCCGCTCCACCTCGCCGAGGTATTCGGCCTCGACGAGAAGACCGCGATGCGCTACGCGGAATCCGCACGAGCCCTGCTGGAACAGGCCGCTGGACAGCACCTCCGCTGAAACCGGCTCGACCGCGACGCACCCTGAAGGGAATCATGGACGAGTGATGTCGACCGAAGCAGCAGCACTCGCCCTACAGGACCATGCCGCCCTCTGGAGCATGGGCGAGATCAGTGCTACCGATGTCGTCACCGGCGCCTGTAATGCGCTCGTCGCCGGCCTCGACAGTCCCGCCCTGCGGATGCTGGCCGCGTGCACACGCGCGGAGGCGGATTACGACGTCCCCGATCTCCTTCCCCCCGCACTCGACGAACTGGGCCTCACCTTCTACCCAGTGGGCAGCCTTGCCGGACAGGAAGCCGCCGCACGAGCACTTGCCGCCCGAATGCTGGCCGGCGAGTTGACGCCACGCGAGCTGGTTTTCCGGATCCACCAGCGCTTCGGGCACGAACTTCCCTTGGCCGAACGACTCGCCAACTTGGACGACGAGTACGACATCCTCGAGTACGGCGACAGGACACTGGCACAGGTCGACGCCGACGTTCTGGCCGAAGCTCTTCGGCTAACTCAGCATCCTCGCGTTACACCCGAACCCACGGATCCACTGACCTGAAGCACACCGGTGGACCCTTGGGTTCGCACTGAAGAGACTTCGGTTTCCGTGAACCCACGGAGCTCCACGGCCTTGGGGAACATCGGTACAGCGGTGTCTGGCTGTAGTGCCGGGAAGACGGTGCATGACCGCGACCACGGCGCGTTTGCCTCCGCGGCGTGCGGAGATGCGCCGGAAGTAGGCGGCGAGGTAGGTGTCCTTGTTCCTGATAGCGGCCATGGCAGCGACACCGAGCAGCCGTTTGAGGTTGCTGTTGCCCGGTCGGGTCGTGCCCGACTTGCTCACTCCCGCGGACTCGTTCTGTCCGGGGCAGACACCGATCCACGACGCGAGGTGTCCGGCGGTCGGGAACTGGTTCATGTCTCCGCCGGTCTCGGCCAGGATGATCTCCGCTGCCATCCGGCCGATGCCAGGGAGCGAGTCGAGAAGGTCGAGCTCGTGCTCGCGTTCGGCCAGGAGGTCGGCGATCCGCGTGTCGAACACGGTGACGGCGCTCTTGAAGCGGTCGATCTCGTCGAGGTAGTGGCGGACCATGAACGCGTGGTGGTCGGTGAAGTCGCCGTCCAGGGCCTCGATGAGAGCCGGACTTGGAAAGGCTCAGTACGCTGCACGACGGTGGATCGTCAAGCGATACCTGATGCAGAAAAGGGTGACCTTGTTGCGCTTCTGCGCCCACCGGTCGGCTGGCCGGCAATGCTGGAACGCGAACACGGTGGCGTCGCCCGCAGACGCGGAGGCGGAAGCAACGCCGAACAGGCCCCGCTCGCCCGCGTGCGCCTCGTGGATCGGGTGCGTGCACATCATCACGCCCGACGCCTCGCAGGAGTGCGGGCGCTCCCGGCAGCCGTACGAGAAGCGGCACCTGCCGGATGCTGATCAGCAGCGCACCGGCAGTGCCGATGCCGAGGACGGCGGAGCGGGGTCTCCGCTGGTGATGCCCCGATGCGCAGTACCTGCCTGGGAGCTCGTTCAGCGGGCCATGAGCAGATCGAGCTGGGTGCGGGCGAAGTCGTAGGTGGTCGGGTCCGTGTGGCCCCGGAACACGGTCTCGACGATCATGACGACGGCCAGATGCAGCGAGTACAGGAGCCGGCGCTTGCGCTGCGAGGGGGACAGTTCGCCCAGGCCATATCCGCTGACGAAGTCGGCTGGGTCGCCGAACGCGGGGAGATCGATGCCGGTGAAACCCGCCTCCATCAGCGGGTCCCCCCACATCGCGCGTTCGTGGTCGAGGATCGAGACGATCCGGCCATTCCTGATCATCGAGTTCTTCGTCCACAGGTCGACCTCGACGAACCGCGGCTCGCCCACCTCGTCCAGAGCACTCGCGTTCTCCGCGAAGACCGCGCGGATCTCGTCGTAGTCCCTGCCGATGTCGACGCCCGCCCGCCGCCCGTCGGCGAGGGTGTCCTCCATCAGCAGGGTGAACGCCTCGCGCCATGTCGCCGAGCCCGTGCCCACCAGCGGTCCGAAGTGCGGGCCGGTGATCGAGTTCAGTTCCCGGTTGAGCGCGCCCAGCTGCCGCCCGCCCGCGATGACCACCTCGGCCGGCAGCCGCCCCTCCTCGACGGCGATGCCGAAGTTGTCCGCGTCCACGTACTCCATGAAGAAGTAATCGGCCGCGACCAGTTCCCCGGTCAGATCGGCGTAGTCGACCCGCGGCACCGGGACCGTCGTGCGCTCGCGCACCAGCGCCATCGCGGCCAGCTCCGTGCGCATCATCCCCCGCTCACGGGTCAGCACCGCGACATCCGACGGGGGAGCGATCTTCAGCACCACCTGCCGCCCATCGCGCAACCGGATCCGGTAGGCGACGTTGAACCAGCCGTGGGTGATCTCCTCGGCGAAGCCGTCGCCCTGGGGCACCTGCCCGCTGCCGTAGGCGCGCTCGACCAGCGCGCGCAGCGTGCGCGCCGACTGCCGGTTCTTCGTGATGCTCTCCGTCACGGCTTCCACACAAGGCTCCTTCGATCACGGCAACCCGGCAACGAGACCTCCCCCGACCCGCCCCATTCCCGGCGCTGCACAGCGTAGTGCGAAGCCGCGCGGTCGTAGTAGGGCACCGTTTGTATCGCCGACTGCTGGGCTCGCGGCCTCCCAGCCTCTGAATCCTCGGCCATCCAGGCACCCGCAGGGCCGCGTCGTTCAGGTGATGTGTCCTGGTTGATCACATGATGCCGAGGGTGATCAGTGGACGGTTGGCGTCGCGGGTGTGGTGGCGGAGTCCAGCGGCGATGTTCGTCTGGTTGGCGAATCGGAGAGCGCCGATCGATCTGGACGGCCTGCACCGCGTGTGGGAACGCGATCCCGGCGACGGCGGCGGCCTTGAGCCGGCGGATCTCGTCGCGGCCGTGCGCGGTGGCCCGCGTCTTGTCCAGGAGTGGCACTTCCCGCCATGGCAGGGCCTTCAGCCACTGGTGCAGGGTGGGCTGATTGCCCTTGATCAGCGCGATGTAGTGGGCGTGCTTGTCCTCGACGAGGAAGCGCGCGTGGGCGGTCTGCGAGTGGAGGGCGTCGAAGGTGACCACCGTGCCGTGCAGGTTGAGCGGGGCAAGCAGGGGCTGGAAGACGGTGATCTCGTTGGTCGTGGCGTCCACCTCGCGCTGGGCGGTGACCAGGCCGATCCCCGTCATCGCGGCGAGCAGATGGACCTGGGTGCCGTCGGTGCGGCGGGCACCGCGCACGGTCTTGCCGTCCACGGCGAGGGAGGGCAGGGGCCGCCGGTCGCTGTCGTTCTCCTCCTGGCCGGCGGCGCGTTCGCGCCCGGCGAGCCAACGTCCGACGGCTGTATCCAGCGCGTCGCCGCCGATGCGTTGGAGGACACGACGCACGGTGGCCTCGGCCGGGGCGACGGGGCCGCGGCCCGGCTCCCGGCATGGGCCACCGAGCCGGGCCAGGACGTTGGGTGGGGCGTCGGCGGCCCACTCCGCGATCGCGGCCAGGGACTTCGCTCCGGCCAGGACCGCGCACGCGGCCAGGGAGAGGACGAACGCGAGCGGGAGGCGTCGGCCCTGGTCCCGGCGGGGATCGGGCACCTGAGCCAGGCAGGTCAGCAGGCCGGGGAGGTCATCTGGGACGGTCGGCGCGGTGTCGGCGAGTTGGCCCAGAGGGCGCGGGATGAGCGAGGATGAGCGGGCAGGCACGGTCTTCCGTCGTGGTGATCAGGGACTCGACACCTCATGATCACCGGAAGTCGTGCCTGCCTCCGCGTCAGCCCCCGCCGACCACCCCGCAGTCCTGCCCCAGCTCCTGAAGCCCCATCAACCCTGATGCACCGCCGGAACGACGCCGCCCTGCCCGCGTACCCCGTCGGTCACCGTCATCGTGGCGCCGACGGGGTAGGCCCGTCACCCGCGAGCGGAGTGCGACTTCAGCGGATGCGGTGCTTCCGCCAGAAGGGGCCGAGGTCCCTGTGCGTCATCGACTGTGCGGCCTTCTTGAAGTCGACGGTGGTGGAGACGCCGTACCAGTGGTCGTGGGCGTACTTCTTGATGAGGCGCGCCATGGTGCCGGCCCCGAGGACGTGCTCCAGGTCGGCCAGGACGCAGGGGCCGATCCCGTACACGACCTGGAAGTACTCGCCACGGTGTGTAGACCAGTAGGCCATCGAGTTGGTGAGCGCGGCGGTGGCGCTCGGCCAGGAGTCGTCCGGCGAGCACTCGAACCCGTCCCAGCGGTAGTAGCGCGCGTTGGCGTACTGAGCGAAACTCTCGTCCAGCCAGGGTGAGTTGTACTCGTCGTTGCCCACGACGCCGTACCACCACTGGTGGGCGATCTCATGGACGGTGGCGCCGCCCTCCTCCTCGGTGCCGAGGATGACCAGGCCGGGGTACTCCATGCCGCCGGCGAACCCGGGGGTCATCACGAGGTCTATCTCGCCGTACGGATAGCGGCCGAACTCCCTGCCGAACCGGTCGATGGCGGCGACGCCGTCCTTGCGGTTGAGGCGGACACCGGCGGCGGGCGTGTTCGGCGACCAGTACGACTTCACGCGCACGCCGTCGGGCGAGGTCTGGGTCGCGGTGCGGAACGGGCCCGCCGCCCATGCGAAGTCCCGCACCCGCTTGGCGACGCTGTGGGTGACCGTACGCCCGGTACCGCCGGAGCGGGTCCATGTGCTGCCGCTCGCCGGGACCTTGAGGGCGGACGGGTGGTCGAGGCGCACCCGGAAGTCGCTCGCCAGGGTGTAGAAGCTCTCGCCGTACGACACATACGGATCGAGGTGCCACCCCCTCGCGTCGTGCACGGCGAGGACCGGCAGCGCGTTGCCCAGGAAGCGGAACGCGCCTTCGCGGCCGAAGCGGTTGTTGCGTGCGGGCACGGTGAGGGCCACGTCGAAGGAAACGGCCGTCCGCTCACCGCGTGCGAGCGGCCTCGGCAGAGTGATGCGCAGCGCTGTGCACTTCACGCCGGGGCGGCCCGGAGTGCCGCCGCGCACGTGGGAGACGCGGACGGGGGACGGTCTTCCGGATGTCCCGCAGCCGTCCTCGCCATTGCCCCACAGGCGTATGTACACCTCACGCAGGGGCCGGCTGGAGGCGTTGCGGAAGGACACCGTCTGCCGGCCCGCCCAGTGGGAGCCGTCGGCGTCGGCGCGCAGCTTCACGTCGTAGCTGGGGCGGTCGGGCGTCGCGGGTTCGGCCGCTCTCACCGCGGCGCCGGGCGCCGGGCCGGACGGCGTGCCGGCCTCGGCCACGGTGGAGCCTGCAGTCGCGATCAGCGTGAGCAGGGCGACCAGCAGACGGCGACCGGTTCTTGAGGGGCCCCTGGGCGACGAAGGCAACGAAGGCATGGCAGACGACATGACAGATGACATGCCAGCGGATCTTGTCACAGGGTTCCCCACGGCCGACACAGGCCCGCGCAAAGAGGGGAGGTCGGCTCCGCTTGGGCGGCGAAAATGCCAGGGTACGCAGGGGATGTTCGCTGTACGTTGGCGCACAGTAAGGATCCCGGTTCAACCCATCCGCAGTTCATCCCCTTCCATGAGGCCTGGCCACGTGGTAGCAGTTCGGCTACGGTCTTCGGGTACTTCAGGACGCAGCCGCCAGCGGCCCGTTCGGCCAAGGCCAGGGCATGGTGCTGTTGGCCGGCGCCATACATCACCCGCAGGAGGACCGCTGCTTCACGCGGATTGTCAATAACAGTGCTGGCAGCCACGCGTTCGGCCACAACCTTCACGTGCTCGCCCATGCGCGCATCTGTAAGCGCAGTCAGAAGGCCGACCGCGCGGCTCGGACTGTCGATGGGGGTGTCGGCGGCGGCCCGCTCGGCCAGTACTGCCACCTGGCTGTGCATGCCAGTGCTCTGCAACGCGCCCAGGAGCTGCACCACCGGTCCCGGGTCGTCAATGTTGATGCTAGCGGCGGCTCGGTGCGCCACGATCGCAGCCTGATCATGTGCACCCAGATCGTGCAGTGTCTGAAGAAGTCCGGCTGCTGCACGTGGTTCGGTGAGGCGGAAGCGAGGGGCTGCGCGGTCAGCCAGAGCCTTCATCGCTTCAGTGGCCCCGACAGCTGACAGCCCCTGCAGGAGGACGCTCACCTCCGCTGCGTCGTCGACGGGGATGCCAGCGGCTGCCCGTTCCGCCAGGAGCTCCATCTGTGCTGTGGCCTCTGCCCTCCCGAGTGCGCGCAGCAGTTGGCTCACGCGCCAAGGGGAATCGAGCTTGGCCGTGGCAGCCGGGTTGACTTTCAGGACCGAGTTGACGTGCTGTGCCGACCGTCCTTCCAGCGCTGTCAGAATCTGCGCGACCGGCCATGGGCTGTCAGAAACGCGGGCGGCGGCCCACTGGAGGGGGCGTGTATCTTCGGGCTGCGTTTGGAGGAGGATGCTGACCAGGCCGACTGCGGCATCTGGCGTGCCATGGGCGACTGCGAATTTGTGGAGTTGGGCGGCGTCGCGGTACAGGCCGCGTCTCAAGGCGGCTGTAGCGAGTTTGTGCCAGTCGGCCGGATGGGCATGGCGGGCGGCCGCGGTCCAAAAGCCGATCGGCGGTATGGTCTGGGCGCGATGATCTCGGCCGTACTGGTCGAGGTACTCAGCGACCAGGTAGTGCGGTCCTGGCCGTTCGTGCTGCGGAGACGGGGGAGCACTGATGGCTGGCCGCCGGCGGGGACGCTCGTTCCGGCTGGGCCCGGTTTTGATGGGGCTGAGGATGCCGGGAGTGCCGTTGCATAGTTCGGTGGCGTAGGCGAGAGCCTGCGGTAGCCAGTCGTCGGGAAGCGCGTGGTACTCGGCTTCGGTGAGGTACCCGGGTGCAGCGTCGACGAGCCAGCCCAGGGGGAGGTGAAGACCTGCGCCGAGACGGCGGGCGTCCATTGCAGCGTGGATCAGCGCCCGGGTAACCCCCCGGGACGCCGCGTAGCGGTCGAGCAGGACGGGTACTCCCGCTAGATACTGGGTAATCTGTGCGTCCTGCGCCTGGCGGATGGCCTCCGTCAGCCGGGCATCGGAGCTGGCCCGCGCGAATGCCGACAGCTCGACAGGGGTGAACGCGTCCGGCACATCGATCTTATGGTCGGCGAGCAACTGCCTGGCCTGGCCATGATGATCTGTGCTGCGCCGAAGGGTCAGGGTGTCCCAGTGTTCAGTCCACAGCGTGGCCAGCACGAGGACCGGCTCTCGAGCCGGATCCGTCAGGAGGTCACGGAGACCTGCAGCGGCCTGTTCCCCTTCCGCGCCGGAATCCAGGTAATTCTGGGCTTCGTTCAGCCACACAACGGTCCGCGGAGCGACGTTGCTGAGCTCGGCCAGAACCGCGGCAGGGCCGCCGGTACTCAAGGGGTGCCACAACCGCCATGGAGACGGAAGCGTGCGCACTGCCTCCCACAGCGCGCGGGTCTTGCCAGTGGAGGAGGCACCGACCAAAACGGCAATGCCGCTGCGTCCGGCTTTCGCCTCGGCGACTACGTCCCGCAGGCGCGCGTCGTGCGTCCGCGGTACGTATGCGGGCAGAGGCCCCAGACGATCCCGGGCTCCATCGACATCCAGGGATTGGTGGACCTCCAGACGGCGCACCACGTATTCGTCGTTGCTGGCGATCTCCTCCAGTGGCCGCCCGGCGCCCTTTGCCAGCCGCGCCTGAACCCAGAGATCGCGTACGCGCACTGCCAGATCATCTGCGTCCCATCGGGCCCGTGCAGCCAGGACTCGGGCGACGGAGACGACGTCGTGCTGGTTCGGGGGAAGCACCGGCTTACCCAGGACACGGCCGACGGTGTCACGACCCGGCGACCCAGGCAACCTGTCGTCTCCGGAAATATCCGCGGCGATCTCGTCCAGGGTCGGCGCGCTTGCCGCCAGGTACACCTCGAACAGCAACTCATTCAACTGCCGCAGTGCAGCGGGCCATCCCACTGTCGCCTGTTCCACCGACCGCGGCCGCTTCGACCCCGCCACCCGCCGTCCCGTGTCGCCACTCATCGCACCATGGTCCTCGATACGGCACATCACCGCGGCGTGAACTGCAACAACGGCCACCTCAGTTGCTGAGCTGTCGCAACTCGGAGGCGCCCTCCACACGAGGTTCAACGTGGACAGCAAGCCGGCCGGCTGTCCACCATCCACCACGACCTCGTGGAGATCCCATTGTTCCGCACGCATCTGACACGCCGTGAGCGCATCGTCCTGGCCGGTGCAGCCCTCCGCGGGGCTGTCGCGGGCGCGTTCCGCGCCCTTACTTCTTGGTTGCTGGACGACTTTGGCCAGTAACCCCCCAGCCGGACACCACCGACGAATAACGAGGTCCGTCACCCGCTGGGTGGCGGACCTCGTCGTGTCCCTTGATCAGCAGCACCGTCAGCCCGTCCTCAGGAGTGTGAAGAACGGGCACAGCATGTAGCGGCTGCAATCTGATTGATCTTATGTCGTGCCTGTTCACCAGTACTCGGGATCGGCCTGTCGCTGGGCGCCGAAGCCAATCACCGTATCCCTGGTGTTGTGCCCGCAGATCCACCGTGGCCTGCCAGCCACTGCTCTCCGGTTGTCAGTGCTGCCTGGCATGGTTTGGATCATGTTTGAGGGACTTGATGACGTTGACTGGGCATCGCTGGATCACGCGTACGGCACCTCCGAGGAGATACCGGCGCTGCTGAGGTCGCTGCGCTCGCCGCATGCCGAGGAGCGCCGCAAGGCCCTGGACCGTATCTACAGCGCCGTGCACCATCAGGGCAGCGTGTACTCGTCCACGGCGGCCAGCCTGCCCTTCCTGTTCGAAGTGGCCGTCGCCCCCTCGACGCCCGACCGGGCGGCCGTGGTCGCGCTGGTGGTCAGTATCGGGCGGGAGTCCCTCGAGCGGGGCTTCGACGATGACGGCACCGAGATCGAGTACTACCCGCCGGCCCAGGCCGCCGCCTTCCTGCGCGCTCGGGGCGTGGAGTTCGCCGACCTTGCCCGCGACGACGACCCGCATGTGCGCCTGGCCGCGATCCCCGGACTGGGGCTGTTCCTCGACGATGCCGGCCGAGCCGCCGGCCTGCTGCGCGAGCGGCTGACGGCAGAGCGCGATATCGCCGCCCGGCTGCGGATCCTGGACGCGGCCGCCGTCCTGGCACTGCGGCTGCCTACGACCTCGCCGCACGTGCAGGAGTGGCTCGGCCGGCTGGCCGCCGAGCCGGCCTGGGGTCCAGTGACCCGGCTCGCGGCCCTGATCCAGCGGGCCCGCTGCACGCCGGGGGAGATCGGCGAGGACGTCGTCCCGGCCGCCGTCACCCTGCTTCACGACAGCGCTCGTACTCTGCCCGTGCAGCCGATCGCACCCGTCCCGAACCGCCGGCCGGTCCCCGCCCAGGGCGTTCCGCCCCAGGTCGTCGCGGCCTTCGAGGATCTCGACCACAGCACGCGGGTGTACGCGCACACCACGGGCCTGCTGCGCACCTTCCACGACGTACTGGGCCACAGGGTGGCCGAACGCACCACGGTGCTGGCCGAGCAGCTGGCCAGCCCCGCCCCCGGCACGCGCCTCGACGCGGTCCGGATGAGCGGGGAGCTGATGCGGACCTGGCGCGGCGACCACACCCCCCTGCTGATGCTGGTCGCCGGCCAACTCCCCACGGACGACCTGCAGGTGGCCGCCGAGGCCGCCGGCGTCCTGGAGGCCTGCCACCCGATCGCCCACCCCGCCCGGGAGGCACTCGCCGCGCACGTCGACGCCCAACGCGCGGCTCACGGCCCCAACGTGTGGGCCGCCCCCGAGGCGCGGCTGCGCAAGAGCCACCAGGCGGCCGTGCGGGCCCTGGCCCGCCTTGGCGACGCCCGCGCCCTTCCGAGCCTGCTGGCCGCGCTGGACGGCGACGTCGACGCCTGGCGCGCGATCCAGGTCACCCGGCATCTGCCGCAGGCCGCCGACGAGTTGGTGCCCCGCCTCGGCGGCCACCTGCGCCGCCTCGACCTCTCGAAGGAGTGGACGGAGATGAGCGCCAACGCGATCCTCTCCGCCCTGGCCGCGCTCGGCGACCCGGCCGCGATCGACGCGGTGGCGGAAGCTCTCGACACCGCAGTACGGCATGAGCAGCACGGCGTCACGGCACGGGCCCTGAAGGCGCTGGGGGCGTTCGGCCCCGCAGCGGCCGGCACCCGGGAGACGATCCGGCAGCTGACCACCCACCCCGACGCGCACGTACGGCCCGCAGCCGTCGCCACACTGTGGGCCGTCTGCGGCAACCCGTCCGAGGTCATGCCGCTCCTGCTCGACCTCCTCGACGACCCGATCACCTTCCGCATCAGCGACGCCGCCGATGTCCTCGCCGAGATCGGCCCACCCGCCTCCGCCGCCTTGCCGCGCCTGCGGGATCGTTTGACGCACAGCTACGAGTGGGTGCGGGTGCCGTGCGCGGCCGCGCTGTGGGAGATCGGCGGCGAAGCCGAGGCACCGGCCGTCCTGAACGTCCTGCTGCAGGCCCTGGCCGAGAAGCCCGCGACGGCCAACGCCGTCGTGGCCTGCCTGGACCGCATGGGCACTCTCGCGGCACCGGCCCTGCCCCTGCTCCGCGAGCAACTGGCCCAGCCTGAGCGCGGCAACGGATTCCAGACGCTTGAAAACGACGAGGAACTCCAGCGGCTCACCCGTGCCCTCATCGTTCGGCTCGATCCTTCCGCGCCCGGTGTGCGCTAACGGGCGAGGCACAGAGCAGCAGCAGGACGGTCACCGATAATCGATTGATCTCTGCTCCACACCTGTGAAGACTCAGGCCGGTGACCAAAGCCGCACGCGATCTTGCTCTGGAGCATTTCGCATGGATTGACGGCCATGCCGATGTATGGGCGATCTTCCGCGATGCCAGCGCCCTGGACGCGATCGTCCGCGCTCTCGTCGAGCCCTTCAAGGATGCAGGCATCACCGCGGTGTGCGGTGTCGAGTCGCGAGGCTTCCTCCTGGGTGCCGCCGCTGCGGTGGAGTTGGGGGTGGGCTTCGTCCCGGTCCGAAAGGGCGATGGTCTGTTTCCCGGTGAGAAGGTTGAGCGTCTGACAGCAGCGGATTACCGGCGACAGCAGCATCGTCTTCGGATTCAGCGGTCCGCGCTGAATCCGGACGACAGGGTGCTATTGGTTGACGACTGGATCGAGACCGGGACTCAGGCCGCCGCAGTCAGGGCCATGGTTACGGAATGCGGCAGTAGTTGGATTGGCTGCAGTGTCATCGTCGATCAGCTCGGTAAGGAGCGCAGGAAGGTGGTCGGGCCGGTCCAGGCCCTGCTGGCCTTTGGCGACCTTCCGCCGTACCAGGTTGACGAGTAGGCCAGCTACGCCTGACTTGCGCTCTACGCACGGCCAGACGCCACCGCGCCGCGGAGATATCTGGAACATGCATCCTCTGGCAGCGCATGCTGCCAAGCCGGTCGTGTCGGCCAACGAACTGCCCCTCTGCCTTTGCCCCCATCGGCGGGGGATTGAGTACGTTCGGCCACCCGGATGGGCCCGGGCGGTGACGGGCGTACTGCTTTTCTGACCCTCGAGGTCCAAGGGCGTTGTACGCCGTGGGCGAGCGCGGTGTCGGGTGAGCGGTGTGCGAGGCTGGCAGCCGGTGAAGGCGGGGCTGCGGACTGGGCGGTAGGGACGGGATGCGCGAGGCGTATCGCAAGGAGCTGGAGTCGATCAGCCAGGCCCTGGTGGAGATGGCGAACCTGGTGGGTTCGGCCATGGGCCGGGCCACCGGCGCGCTGCTGGACGCCGACCTCCAGCAGGCGCAGAGTGTCACCTCCACCGAGGAGCAGGTCGAAGCGCTGCAGCGGGATCTGGAGGAGCGGGCGATCGCGGTGCTGGCCCGCCAGCAGCCGGTTGCCACGGACCTGCGGATGGTGGTGACCTCGCTGCGGATGAGCGCGGACCTGGAGCGCTGCGGTGTCCTGGCGCAGCATGTGGCCAGGGTGGCTCAGCGGCGTCATCCCCAGCATGCGGTGCCGGATGATCTGCGCCGCACGATGTTGGAGATGGGACAGCTCGCGCAGCGGCTGATGGCCCAGGCCGTCGAGGTGCTCATCACCCAGGACGTCGATGCGGCGCTGCAGATGGAGCGGGACGACGACCGGATGGACGAGCTGCACCGCATGATCTTCCATCACCTGATGGACGAGCGCTGGCACCACGGCGTGGAGACGGCCGTCGACGTCACCCTGGTGGGCCGCTACTACGAACGCTTCGCCGACCACGCCGTCTCCATCGCCCGCCGTGTCGTCTATCTCGTTACTGGTGAGAGCGCGGACGACTACCTGACCGTCACTCCCGGCATCCCCTGACCTGGATCACATCTCCGTCCGACCCTTCGCAATTCGCCGGGCGAGTTGATGTCGTCGGGGAGTGGGTGCGCGACTGCCCATGATCACCTGACGGTGGTCGCGTCGCGCCGGCTGTTGTTTTTGGGCAGTTGCGGCGTGAGTCTCGTCCACTCTCCATCCGTGAGGTCTCTCCTGCCGATTGATCAGATCAACGAGGTCTCTGGTCACAGAGGTACCTTCTCACCCATGGCGGTACCCACCAGCCCGTTCGATCCACGAGGTGACTTACGAGCCTGGAAGCGATCAGGCGAAGGCGCTCAGGCTTTCACTCGATCCAGCCAGGCATCCTGACCATCCGCCAAGGGGAAGGCCAGGGGCAGCGGCTCGAAGCGGCAGTGGAACGTCATGCCGTTGTCCCGCCCCGCGCCCGTCACGTGGTGATCCCACGCATGCGGGACGTCTGCGTCGCTGTCCACCTCCAGTTCGAAGAAGGTGGTGTGGCGGGGGAAACGGCGGATCGGGTGCGGGGTGCGCTCCTGCGCGAGGGGGCGCAGCACCCGCACGCACGTCAGTCCGCACTCCTCCGCGACTTCCCGCAACACAGCCTCTTCCAGCGGCTCCTCCGGGGCCACACCTCCCGCCGGGACGTGCGTGCCGGGCGGCAGGTCCGCGTCGTGGTCGAACACGAGCAACTCCGTCGACCGCCCTGCGCGTCGGCGCAGGACGTAGGCAGCCACTCGGATACGCAACGTCGACTCCCGCATTCCCGCAGCGTAGGGGTCCCACCGCCTCGATAACGAGAAATCCCCCAAGATCGAAGAGATGGTCCTCTAGCTCGTCATGGGTGAACACGCGGAGGACTACACCCTCCATGTCGTCTGACCTGCATTACTTCCCCCAGGTCGCCTGAAGCTGGTCGATCCCGAGTCGGATGGAGTGGCGGTAGCCCTCGGGGAGGTTGATGTCGTCGAGTTCCCTAGCGTGGAAGAACGCCAGGTCGGCATGCTCCGTCCCGAGCACGGGGGAGACATCGTCGACGGGCCGTGCCAGGTAGCTGGTGACGGCGACGCGTCCCGTGTCCGGGATGTCGTAGAACCAGGTGTCGATGATGGCGCCCACGGTGATGTCGATCCCGGCCTCTTCACGGACTTCGCGCCGCACCGTGTCCTGCGGCGTCGCGTCCTGGGCCTCGGCGCGGCCGCCCAGCAGCTCCCACTCCCCGCGGGGATTGGTACCCAGCAGCACGCGCATCTCGGAGTCGAGCAGAACGGCTTTGAAGGATGTATCGATGGGACTCTCCCCGTCGCAAAGGACATTCCGGCCAGCGGTCCATGGTCCCGGTTGCGGCGGCATCTTCGGAAGAAGGTGTGTCAGATTGCCGGAAGGCCAGGCCCGTTCACTCGTCGTCCGCGGCTGTCGTGGCATCTCCACATCGATGACGCCGTCGTCCTGGAAGAGCTCCGAGGCGAGCCGGGCCGGATCGTCGGTGCCCTCCAGGCCCAGGACCACGCGGGCGGCGTTGTCCGTGCGGCCGGGAAATCGCTCGACCTTGACAGCAACGATCCGGTAGCCCCGCCGGGTACAGGTTTGCATCAGGCGGGGCAGCAGCGCCGTGCCCGTGCGGTAGGTGAGCCGGGCCTCGACTGCGGAGGCCGCGGTGTCGGGTATCAGGCGGGCGGACAGCAGCGGGTAGCCGCGTACCACGAGGAAGTGCAGCGCGGTGGCAGCCAGCGCGAGGATCGGCAGCCCACCGCCGCAGGCCATACCGACCGCGCAGGTCAGCCAGATGGTCGCCGCGGTGGTCAGACCCCGTACCGCATCGCGTCGTACGAAGATCAGGCCGCCGCCGATGAACCCGATGCCGGACACGATCTGCGCGGCGACCCGGGAGGGGTCGAAGGAGACGTTGTCCAGGCCCAGGACGCCGGTGAAGCCGTGCTGGAGACCTCCATCATCAGTGCGCTCGCGATGCCCACAGGGTGTGGGTGCGCAGCCCGGCGCTCTTTTGCTGAGCCGCCCGCTCCCACCCGATCAGGCTCGACAGCACCAGCGCCAACCCCAGCTCACCCAGCTGCCTCAGTCCCTGCCCGTTGTGGACGTCCCACAACGGCGCCGCCAGCCCGACCATGTGCACCTTCCCGCTGCTCGCCTGTCGCCCTTCTGCTGACGCACGCCTACCCGGCAACAGCAACGGCACCAGTACTGCCGGTCAGCCCCTGCGTGGGCGGCCGCCTGAGCCGAACAGCCGACGGTCCAGCAGCGGCGCCCCCATCGGCTCACTGTTGGTCTTGCCGACCGTTTGTCAGAACCGGCTGGTAGGACGGGGGTCGTGACGGCCGCGCTTCCGCTCGATGAGCAACTGGCCGCCCTGAAGCGGCAGGCCGAAACGAGGTACTGACCGACGTACTACGGAGGTCGACCGTCATGGACCTGCCGGGCTGGTTCGTGGCCTCCGGATGCCTGTTCCAGACGGTATGGAATGAGATCACCGGGCGCGGAACGGCGTGGCTGGGCGTGACCTCGGGCAGACGAGTCGCCGACCGGTGAAGCCAGAAAGCGGAGCGGGCCCGTACCAACTGCGTTCGGCACGGGCCCGTTCGGACTTACCCCCTGATATGCCTGGCGCGTGATGCCGTTCATGCGCCGGGCGACGGGCGGATCACGGGGGCGGAGTTGCCGACGACGTCAAGGCCTCACCGCACCCCCTGCGACGGTAGAGGGGCTCTGGGCCCACGAAATGCCCGACCGCCTCCAGCTTCACCCAGTACTCGCTTCCTGCGACGCTGAGGGAGTCCTGGTGTCGGCAGCTCAAGTAGAACACCTCACCGGGTACGGTGAGCGCGTCCGGTCGCCCTCGTGGCTTCTCGTAGACCGGAATACTCTCCGGGATCGCGACCTTCATCATGTTGGGTTCTGCGCTCACTCCGCAGCCAACGGCGAGGTGCCCAAGATGCGGGGTGGTGCGGCACCGCGGACAGCCGGAGGAGGCTACCCGGGATGCCTACTGGTCCGGGCGTGCTGCAGCTTGCGGGTGAAGCGGTGCATGTGGGGGTCGAGCAGCTCGGCCGACTCCTCGAGCACCTGCTCGTCAGTTAGCCACCGGATTGCGTTGAACTCGGCGTGATCGTAAGAGGTGATGGTGTGGGCGTCGGCATTGAGGAGGTACCAGAGCGAGACGTCGGTGTGCGGGTTCTGGCCCCGGGTTGGGGTGACGGTGAGGAAGAGGGGCCGCTCCCCGGTGATCGGCGATGCCATGGCTCCGATGTCCAGCTCCTCACGGCATTCGCGGCGCACCGCTGCCCACGGGTCCTCAACCGGCTCGACGTGTCCTCCGGCTGGCAGCCACAGGCCCGCCTTCCGGTGCGCGACGAGCAGCAGCTGCCCCCGGGTGTTGTCGAGTGCGACGAAGTAGCTCACCAAGTGCATCGCCGGAACATCCGGCTTGCGTAGCCGGTAGACCGGGGCTCCGCTGGCGATCCACTGCCTGGCGGTCTCCAGATGGGTGCGCTCCAGGTCGTCCCACGGTTCGATGGCACCCACCAGGTCGAGAAGGCGGGCACGTGGCTGCTTGTCAGGAACGGTGAGCAGGTGGTCAGTCGAGGTCATCTGTGCATGCTGGCAGGAGCCACTGACAACCGTGCTCGACTACACCATCTGCCGCGGGCATCTGGGGCACTACGGGCTCTGTCGGAGATCGTCTGACGTCGGGCGGGTGGTTTCGTAACCGAGAACGGACACCACATGTCGACGAGTTTGGGCAGCACTTGGCGATCACAGAGCCCCGAAATGTCGATGAGAACTGACACCGCTGCCGGGCGATCCCTGCTGCGGCTCCACGACCGGTCTTGATCGCGTGTGGACTGTTGCCGCAGGATTGCCGGATGACGACCCGTGAGCTGGTTTGGGACATGGACGGCACGCTGCTGAATTCCACCGTCGTGGTGCCGACGGCCTTCGTTGCTGCGGTGCGGGAGCTCGGCGGGCCCAGCGTGGGCCCTGAACAGGTGGTCGCCTCTTATCACCTCGGAACACCCGAGGTGATCTTGACTCACCTGGTCGGACGCGAACTCGCGCTGGACGAGACTGAGGTGTACTACAGCAAGCTGAAGGGCGTGGAGGTCGCTCCCTATTCGGGTGTGGCCCATGTGCTGGACACTCTCCGGGAAAGCGGCCGTGCCGTGGCGGTGTTCACCGGTGCCAGCAGCCGTGCTGCAGCGATGCTGCTGAAGGCCGCAGGGCTCCGCGTCGACGTACTCATCGGTGGAGATCACGTGCAGCGCCCCAAGCCGGCTGGTGACGGCCTGGTCCTCGCTGCTGAGAATCTTGGCGTCTCACCAGCCGATCTCGCCTATATCGGAGACTCACCGCTCGACTTGCGTGCTGCTGCCGCCGCGGGCAGCCGCGGTGCGGCTGCCGCATGGGGACACCAGCATGACGGTGCAGAACCGTCCGACGTCACCTTGACCAGGCCGGAGGAGGCGTTGGCTCTGCTGTCAGGTGGCCACGACGGTGAGCGTCCCGGTTCCGGAGCCGCTTGATTGGTCTGCGAGCAAGCTCAGCAGTCACCCAGGGCGGCGTCCTCAGCCGGAGTTTTCTTGTGCAGCGGTCCGGGCTTTGGTGATCGCGAGGCGGTAGGAGTCGGTGCCGGTCTGGATGAGGCTGCCGCCGAAGGTCAGTCGGTCGACTATGGCCGCGCAGAGCCGGGGATCGGTGAAGGTTTTGGTCCAGCCGCTGAAACTCTCGAGGCGATGGCGACGCTGTTCTTCTCCTCGCGCTCCGTCAGAACCTGGAACAGCAGCTCAGCGCCCCGTCGGTCCAGCTCCATGTAGCCCAGTTCATCGATGCACAAAAGGTCGACTCGGCCGTAGCGGGCGATGGTCTTGGTCAGCACCTTTTCGTCCGCGGCCTCGACCAATTCGTTGACGAGTTTGGTGGCGCGCGTGTAGCAGACCCGGTAGCCGGCCATCGCGGCCTCGGTGCCCAGTGCGATCAGCAGGTGCGACTTGCCGGTGCCGGAGTCGCCGATCAGGCAGAGCGGCAGGCCCTTCTTGACCCACTCGCAGGTCGCCAGGGTGTGGATGACCGCCGGGTCGACGCTGGGGTTTGCGTCGAAGTCGAAGGCCCGCAGTGACTTTTCGCGGGGGAAGGCGGCGGCCTTGATCCGTCGTTCCCAACGGCGGCGGGCCCGGTCGTCGCACTCGGCCATCAGCAGTTCGGCGAGGAACCCGCGATACGACATCTGGTGTCCGCGTACAAGTGAACGTGCACCACCTCGTACGGATGAGAGTGCACCGTTCTTGATGCGGTGAGGGGCAAGGGCCGCGAGTCTGCTGCTGTC
>NZ_JBEXPK010000097.1:0-26116 GCF_040612015.1 Streptomyces sp. NPDC006476
CAATCCACACCGAACGGGAAGGCCCTCACCCGTTCAAGATCCCTCAGCTGAGACCTGGCTCACCCGTCCACAACCTCCCGAGACAGAACAGCTAGTCGTTCCTCGTGAAGGTGCCGAGACCGCTCGTGTCGAGGTTCTCGACCCGGACCTTGTCGGCGCGTCCGCCGGAGCCGACGGTGAAGGTCACGCCGGTCAGGCCGACGGCCATTTCGCCGGTGGTGCGGTAGCTGAAGGTGTCACCGTCGTAGTGGGCCAAGACGAACCGTTGCTTTTTGGGCCCGAGTTGCATGGTGAGTTCGTTGCCCTGGGCGCTGACGGTCAACGGGCCGTAGTACTGATTTGCGTACGTCCCGGTGTAGGCGCTGTTGGCCTTGGCGGGTGCGGGCGATGCCGGGGGTTTGCTGTAATCGACCTTCGAGTGTTCCCCCTGCAGGGTCTGCTGGAGGAGCGGCCCGAGGAACTTCAGCCAGTCGACGGTCGGTCCACCCGTCTGCGCGGTGTCGAGGAACGTGGAGGAGATCGCCTCGGGCACACCGATGGGCTCGCCGTTGGTCAGCACGACGATGCCGAGCTTCTCCGAGGGCAGCAGACTGACGTTGGTGGCCGCCCCCAGTGCGAAGCCGCCGGAGTGGCCGAGCTTCAGCCTGCCCTGGTCGTCGTAGCTCACGTTCCAGCCGAGCCCGTAGAACCCGGTTCTGCCCGCGGGCGAGTGCGGCGGCTCGGAGACCATGTGCGGCACGTGAGTCTCCTCCAGAGCGCCGGCGTCGACGACCTGCCTCCCCTCGAACTTTCCGTTGCCCAATTGCAGGCGCAGCCACTTCGTCATGTCCCGGACCGTGGAGCTGGCCCCGCCCGCCGGGCTCTGGGCGTCCGGGTCGCGCACGTATGCGGCACGCCAGGTGTCCCCGGTCTTCACATGCAGGGCAGCCTTGTTGCCCGCCTTCTCGTAGTCGGCGAACGAAGAGCTCGTGGAGTCCATCCCCAGCGGCCGGTACACCTTGTCGGCGGACAGCTTCTCCCAGGTGGTCCCCGCGGCCCGCGCGGTGGCGACGGCGGCTTCGGTCAGCCCGAAGTTGGTGTACGCGTAGTGGGCACGGAAGGGGGCCAACGGCTCGTAGCGCAGATGGTCCAGGATGTAGGAGCGGTCGTAGCCGAGGTCCTCCAGGACGTCACCGGCGTGGTCGGGCAATCCACTGCGGTGCGAGAACAGGTCGGCCAGGGTGACATGGCGGCTGACCCACGGGTCCTTCAGCGCGAAGCCGGGGGTGTACTTCACGACCGGGTCGTCCCAGCCGACGGTCTTCTCGCCCACGGCCGCGGCGACCACGGTGGAGGCAACGGGCTTGGAGACCGAGGCGAGCTGGAAGACCGTGTCTGCTCCGACCCGGTCCTTCGTGCCCACCTTCCGCACGCCGAACCCCTTCAGGTACATCACCTTGTCGTCGTACACCACACCCACGGCGACTCCGGGGACACCGGTGCGGTGCATGGCGTCCCGTACGACGTCGTCGAGCCGGCTCACCGCGGTCTCGACCTTGGCCCGGGTGAGCTGTGCCGGTGGCTGGGCGGGCGGGACGCTGGGCAGCGGCGACGTCCCGACGGCCGCACGGCCCGCGACGGTGGGGTCAGCATCGGCCGCGGTACAGCCGGCGGCCAGGGCGGCTACCAGGCCCAGTGCCGCGGCGGAGCGAAGTGAGCGCGGGCATGCGCTGTTGAGTCGGGACATGTCTTCCATGGCAAGCCCTCCCCCGGCGCCTGTCGCGGCCTGGCAGGCCGTTCGGGGGATCAGGCGTGCGCCGCGCCCCCGCACGGCGTACGTCGGCGTACCGGTCCTCGCCGCGTTGTCAGGTTATTTGACGGGTCAATCACGGCACTGAGGCATAAGTGGACATGGTGCCCACCGCTCGCTAGGGTCGATTACAGACGCTTTCGGCGTCGGAGGCCGGAATAGACCGGTTTCTCACGGACGCGCCGTGCTATCCAGCGCGAAGCGCAGTCGATTTCATATGTGGGGAAACAAAGGGTGGGGAGCACCCATACTCGCGCCGTTACGACGCCGCTGCCTGCTTTCTTGCACCCCGCCTCGGCAAATCCGTCCGAAATCAGTGGGAGTCTGACATGCGAAATCTCAGCAGCAGCACGAGGAAGACCATCGGCTCCGTCGCGGTCGTGGCATCGCTGGCACTCGCAGCTCCGCTCGTGGCAACCGGCACGGCACACGCCGCCGTGAAGGTCACGGTCAAGGGAACCGTCAGCTGTGCCCGATTCGGGGATTCCACACCGGACACCATCAAGATAACGCCCACCAAGGGAAAGGCCGGCACGGACGAACTCCCCGGCGAGGACGAGACCGAGGACTACTCGATCGTACTCACAGGAATTCCGACGAACGGCACGAAGGCCACCGCACTGATCACATGCGTGGACAGTGACAACGAGAAGAATACCTACAGCAAGACATTCCAGGTCACGAAGCCTGCAAACGGTGCCCCGCTGGTCCGCAATTTCAAGTAGCCTCCGATATCGAAGACAACGGCGTGGACCCGGTCGCGCAGGGCGATTTTGTCCAGGACACGTGCGACATGGGTTTTCACGGCCGCCTGGCCGATGTGGAGGCGCTCGGCGATCTCCGCGTTGGACAGACCGCGGCCGAGCAACAGCAGGACGTCGTGTTCGCGGTCGGTGTGCCGGGACAGACGGCGGGTGATCTCCGGCGGGAGTGCGGCCGGGGTCGCGCGGGCGAACTCTGCGAGCCGGCGGCGGGTGATCGACGGTAGTCGCCGCGACCCACCGGGATCACCACCGGCGCCGACGAGCACGGCGTGCCGAAAGTGCTGATCCTGACCACCTTCGAGCTCGACGAGTACGTCTTCGACGCCGTCCGCGCCGGCGCCAGCGGATTCCTCCTCAAACGCAGCCCACCCGAGGTCGTCATCGACGGCATTCGCACCCTTGCCGCCGGAGAGGCCCTTCTCGGCACCACCACCGCGGACGTCACCTGCAAGCGCCGGCACCACACGGCCGAACTCTGACACGCGGTCCGCGCACGGCAAGAGACCGCGGACATCGCCGGACACCGTGACCGCTATGCCGCGGGGCTGCGGGCGCTGCGGACGTACCGGGCCACCGTCGCCGATGTGCTGCACAGGCTCGGCTGACGAACGTCCCGTACAGGCTCGTGTCCTGGGAGGACGGGCCTTTGGGGATGGGGACGAGGCCGACGGTCGTCGCCGCCTGGTTTTTCGTTCAGATCTACGGAGGTGGCACAGTAGTCTGACCTTTCAAACAGACCGCGTCCGGCGGCCCGGCCTGATGGGGGGAACGTGGAACTCATCGGTCGGGACGACCAGCTGGACCTGTTGCGCCGGCTGTTGGCAGAGCCGCAGAGCCACCAGGACGCGGTGCTGGTCCGCGGGGCGCCCGGTATCGGAAAGACGGCGCTGCTCGCCGAGGCCGCCCACCTCGCCGAGGGGCTCGGTTACCGTGTCCTGCGCACCAGCGGCGTCGAGGCCGAGAGCGACGTCCCCTATGCCGGACTGCAGTTGGTCCTGCGTCCGCTGGCCGCCGTCGCCGATGAGCTGTCCGCGCCGCATCAGCAGGCCCTGGACACCGTTTTCGGGCACGCGGAGGCCGGTGTCCCCGACCTCTTCCTGGTCGGTCTGGCGGTCCTCAACCTGCTGGCCGACGCCGCCGCGCTCGCGCCCGTGCTGGTCCTCGTGGACGACGTCCAGTGGCTCGACGACGCCACCGCCACCGTCCTGGCCTTTGTGGCGCGGAGGGTCGGCACGGAGGCGGTGGTCATCATGGGAGCCGCACGGGAGGGCTACCGGTCGCGGCTGGACTCCGACGAACTCACCTCCCTGACCCTGGGGCCGCTCACGGACAGCCAGGCCCGGGAGCTGCTGGCGGACCGCGCCCCCGAGCTGCGCCCGACCGCGCATCGCCGGCTGCTGGCCGAGGCGGCAGGGAACCCCTTGGCCCTGACCGAGCTCTCCCGCACCCTCGGCGCGTCGGACGATCCCCACCTGTCCCAACTGCCGCTCACCGAGCGGCTGGAGCGGGCCTTCACCGACCGCCTGGAGACCCTGCCCGACACCACCCGCAGTCTGCTGTTGATCGCGGCCCTCGACGACAGCCCGTCACTCCCCGAGATCTACCGCGCGACCCGGCGGTTGACAGGCGCCAAGGCCGGAAGCGCGGAGCTCGACCCTGCCGTACGGGCTCGGCTCGTCCAAGTCGTCGGTACGGAGCTGCGGTTCGGGCATCCGCTGATGCGGTCGGCGATCCACCAGACCATGCCCACCGGCGTCCGCCACGCCGCACACGCCGCCCTCGCCGCCGTACTCGACGAACATCCCGACCGGCAACTGCGTCACCGGGCGGGCGCTGCCGACGGCCCGGACGAAGGCGTCGCAGTCGCGTTGGAGGAGGCCGCTCTCCGCGCCGCACACCGGGGCGGCATCGCGGCGGCCGTCACGGCCCTGGAACAGGCAGCCGCGCTCAGCGAGGACGCCGACCGCCGAGCAGAACGGCTTTTGCGTGCCGCTGACTTCGCCGTCGAGCTCGGCCGGCCCGAGACGGTGACCCGGCTGCTGGACCAGGCGCTCACCGGGCCGCTGTCGCGGCGGCAGCACGCCACCGTCGTCTGGCTGCGCGGCAGCTTCGACGAGGGACTGCACAGCCACGCCTCGGGAGCCAACTCACTGACGGCGCTCGCCGAGGAGATGGCCGTGGAGGACCGGGCGCTGGCGCTGCGGATCCTGTGGAGCGCCGCGCAGCTGTGCTTCTGGTCCGACCCGGGACCGGAGGGCCGCCGAGCGGTCCTGCAGGCGGTGGAGCGGATGGAGCTGGACGAACTCGATCCGTGGCGCCTGGCCATCTGCGCCTACGCAGCCCCGGTCGACCGCGGCACCTTCGTCCTGGACCGGGCCCGGCACATCGCCCTGAAGGAGGGCGACGACGGCCGCTCCTACCGCATGCTCAGCACCGCCTCACTCCTCGTCGGCGGCTTCGACCTGGCGCGGGCGTTCTCCGCGGCGGGTGGCGCGCCCCTGCGCGCCCAGGGACGTCTGGGGTTGCTGGCCCGGACGGTGGGTGCGGACGCGTGGAGCGCGCTCGTGGTCGGCGATCTCGGCGCGGCGATCGCCGCGACCGAGGAGTCACGGCGGCTGGCACGCGAGACCAGCCAGACGATGATGTACGCGTTGATGACCGCCACCGCGGCCAAGCTGGCCGCACTGCGCGGTGAGGTGGATGCCGCCCTGGAGCTGGCCGAGGAGGCGGAGGGCATCGGGCTGCCGGCCGGGGCACGTCCGGTGCTGGCCACCGCGTCGATGGCCCGCGGGCTGGCCGCGTCGGGCGCGGGACGGTTCGAGGAGGCCTTCGGTCATCTCCGCCGGCTCCACGATCCGGCCGATCCCGCGTTCCAGGTCGCCCTGCGGCTGACCGCCGTGGGTGACCTCGTCGACGCGGCGACGCACTGCGGGCGCCTGGAGGCGGTGCTGCCGATCGTGACGGAGCTGGAGGAGATCGCCACGGTGACCACCGCGCCGGTACTGCACGCCGAACTGCGCCTGGTCCGGGCGCTGCTGGCCGCCGACGAGGACGCCGACCCGCTCTTCACGGGCGCGCTCGGCGCCGACCTCGGCGCCTGGCCGCTGATCAGAGCCCGCACCCACCTGGCCTACGGCGAATGGCTCCGGCGCCGACGGCGCAGTGTCGAGTCCCGGGACCACCTCCGGGCCGCGCGCGACATGTTCGACGCTCTCGGTGCGATCCCCTGGGGGGAGAGGGCCCGCCGTGAACTGCGCGCCTCGGGCGAGACCAGCCGCCGTCGGGCCCCCGACGCCCGGGACCAACTGACCGCCCACGAACTGCAGATCGTCCAGCTCGCCGCCGACGGGCTCACCAACCGCGAGATAGGCCAGCGGCTGTATCTGTCGCACCGCACCGTCAGCTCGCATCTGCACCGGATCTTCCCCAAGCTGGGCGTGGTCTCGCGTGCCGAGCTGCGGACGGTGGTCAGCGCACTGCGCTGACGACCGTCACATGACGCTCGCTTCCGCCGGCGCGGCGCTCATAGCGTCTCCCCACGTCAGATCATCGACGAGGGGGGATCGGTCCCATGGCGTGGAACGGCGTCCACCGTGCACCCGGTCCGCCGATGGTCGGCCGCTGGGCCGAACGGGAAGCCATCGGGCGGTTGCTCGACGCCGTGCGCGACGGCCTGAGCGGAGTCCTGGTCCTGACCGGCGAACCCGGGATCGGCAAGACCCGGCTGCTGGAGTTCGCCGCGGAGCGTGCCGCGGAACTTCGCGTGGTCCGCCTGACCGCGGTGGAATCGGAGACCGGTCTCGGCTTCGGCACGCTGCACCGCTTGCTGCGGCCTTTCCTGAACCGGACGGACCGGCTGCCCGGGCCGCAGCGGACCGCGCTCGATGCGGCCCTGGGCCTGGTCCCTGGTCCGCCCACGGATCGTTACCTGGTCGGGCTCGCCACACTGACACTGCTGTCGGAGGCCGCCGCAGACCAGCCGCTGCTGTTCCTGCTCGACGACGCGCAGTGGGTGGACCGGGAATCGGCCGAGGCGCTGGCGTTCACCGCTCGGCGGCTGCACGCCGACTCCCTCGGGCTGATCATCGCCCTCCGCGACGGACTCGGGGACACCAGCCTGTTCGACGCCCTCGGCGGCCACCCCGTGACCGGTCTGCCGGAGCCGGAGGCCAGGGCCCTGCTCTCCTTCGCCACCCGACGGGTGGACACGGCGGTGGCCGAGCGGATCGTCGCCGGTACCGGCGGAAATCCGCTCGCCCTGCTGGAGCTCACCGACGCCCTCGGTGCCGAACAACTGGCCGGTATCGCGCCGTTGCCCGATCCGCTGCCGGTGAGCCGCCTGATCGAGGGCCATTTCCGACGCCTGGTCCACGCCATGCCGCCCGAGACCGCGACCCTGTTGCTCCTGCTCGCCACAGCCCCCTCGGACGACACGGCGATGATGTGGCGGGCCGCCGGGCGGCTGGGCCTGTCGGCCCGCGCCGTCCAGCCCGCGATCGCCGCCGGAATCCTCGGCCGGGACACACCGACAGCCTTCCGCCATCCTCTGATCCGCTCGACGCTGTACGCCGGAGCCGAACCGGGCGCATTGCGCCGGGCGCACGCGGCACTGGCCGCAGCCTGCGACCCCGTACGCGACGCCGACCGCCACGCCTGGCACCGGGCCGAAGCCACGGAGACAACGGACGACCACGTCGCCGACGACCTGGAAGCCGCCTCCCAGCGGGCCCGCTCCCGCGGCGGATACTCCCAGCAAGCTCTGTTCCTCTCCCGCGCCGCGGACCTCACCCAGGACCCGGACAAACGCGCCGAACGACTCCTCGACGCGGCCCAGGCCCATCTGATGTCCGGCGACGCGCCCGCGGCACACACCGCGCTGGACCTCGCCGGCGCCGACATCCGTGGCCCGGTGCTGCGCACCCGCGAGCTGCGCATACGAGCGACCGCGCAGATGTTCCAAATCGCCGTCGCCGACGTGCCCGCGATGCTCATGGACGCCGTGACCAGGCTCGGCCCACAGGACCCGAGGCTGACCTGGGAACTGCTCTGCGAGGCGCTCCACGCCGTACTGGTCGCCCACGACTGCACGCAGGGCACATCACCGACGGAGGTCGCGGCTGCCGCCCTCACCGCACGGCAGCACACCCCGGACTCCACCGGGCGCGGCCGCGACCTACTGATGGAGGCTCTGGCCCGTCGCCTGGCCGAAGGGTACGAACGCGGCGCGCCGGCGCTGCGCGCCGCCCTGGACGGGTTGCGACGCGACCGCGGCATCGGCGACGCGAACAGCCCCTTCGCGGTGATGCTGTCCATGGCCTGCGATGATCTGTGGGAGGTCCAGGCCGGGCGCGAACTCACCGACCGCCTGGCGGCGGCCGACCGCAGCACCGGCGCGCTGTACGCGCTGAGCATCACACTGCTCGTCCAAGCGCGCTACGACCTCTTGGACGGGCGGTTCACGCAGGCGGAGGTCCGCTACGCCGAGTTCGACGACATCTCCGCCGCCACCGGCTTCCTCGGTGGCGGAGACATCAACCGGCTCCACCTGTTCGCACTGACCGGCCACGAGGCCGAGCTGCGCGCGGCAGTCCGGCGGGCCGCCGGGATGACGAGCATGGGCCACGGCGTGCTCCAACTCCTGGCGCAGCACGCACTGACCCTGTTCGAGCTGGGACAGGGCCGCTACCGGCAGGCGGCGAAACACGCCCGGAAGGTCTTCGCGCTAGACCCACCGGCATGCGGCAACCTCGTCCTGCCGCTGCTCATCGAGGCCTGTGTCCGTTCCGGCGACCGAGCCGACGCGAACGCGGCCCTGGGCCGGCTGGAGGAACGCGCCCCCCTCGCCGCCACTCCCTGGGCACTGGGCAGCCTGGCCCTCGGCCGGGCGCTGACGGCCGAGGGCGACGACGCCGGGAAGTTCTACCAGGAGTCGGTCGAACTGCTGCAGCAGATTCCACTGGCCCTGGAACAGGCCCGCGCGCGGCTGTTGTTCGGCGAGTGGCTGCGTCGCCGCAAGTGGCGCTCCGATGCCAGGACGCAGTTGCGTGCCGCGTACGAGAGCTTCGACGCCTTCGGTGCGGTGCCGTACGCCGAGCGGGCCCGGCTCGAGCTGCTCGCCACCGGGGCGACAGCCCGCAGGCGGTCGGAGGAGACCCGCTTCGATCTCACACCGAGGGAACGGCAGGTGGCGTCCATGGCGGCCTCCGGACTGACCAACGGGGAGATCGCGACGACGTTGTTCGTCACCGCCTCGACGGTCGAGTTCCATCTGAGCAAGGTGTTCCGCAAGCTCGGCATCACCTCCCGCAAGCAGATCCCCGGCGCGATCGGCGATCCGGGCCCGGCGACCGCCGTCGACTGACGCGGTGTCACTTGCTCAGGAAGGCCAGCAGTGCGACGTTCACCTCCTCGGCGTGCGTCCACAGCAGGCCGTGCGGGGCGCCTTCGATCTCGACGTACTGGGCCGTGGGCAGCAGCGCGTGGAAGGCCCGCCCGGTGGCGTCGACCGGCAGGATCCGGTCTCCCGTGCCGTGCAGTATCAACGTCGGTACGTCGATCTTGGCGACATCGGCGCGGAAGTCGGTGAGCCAGGTGGGCACGCACGCCACCGACGCGTACGCCGACGCACCCGCTGCCACGTTCCAGCTGGCCCGCACGGCCTCTTCGCTGATGCGGCTGCCGAGCGTCTCGTCGAGGTTGTAGAAGGCCTCGTAGAAACCCGTGAAATAGGCGTAGCGGTCCTTCGTGACCGCCTCCAGGATGCCGTCGAAGACGGACTGGTCGACGCCACCGGGGTTGTCGTCGGTCTTGAGCAGGAAGGGTTCGAGGGAGGCCAGGAAAGCGGCCTTGGCGATGCGCTGCGAGCCGTACGTGCCGAGATAGCGACCGACTTCTCCCGTGCCCATGGAGAATCCGACGAGTACGGCGTCGGTGAGGTCCAGCCGGGTCACAAGGGCGTTGAGGTCGGCGGCGAAGGTGTCGTAGTCGTAGCCCGTGGTCGGCTGCGACGACCGGCCGAAGCCGCGCCGGTCGTAGGTGATGACCCGGTGGCCGGCGTCGAGCAGGGCCGGGAGCTGCTTCTCCCAGGAGTGGCCGTCGAGCGGGTAGCCGTGGATCAGGACGACGGGTTGTCCGCTGCCGTGGTCCTCGTAGTACAGCTCGATGTCGGCGGTGTTCTCTTGTCCGACCGTGATGCAGGGCATGTCGGCTTCCCTTCGGGGATTGCTGGAGCAGAGCGTTGATGCCGGGTCAGGGGGTGGCCGGGGCGGCGGTTTCGATGATGTGGGCGGTGGCGCCGGGGTGTGAGACGAGGACGGCGTGCGAGGCGGTGCGGATCACCTCGGTGTGCGAACCCGCGCGGAGGGCCATCGCCTGCTCCGCGGCGGGTGGGATGGCGCGGTCGGCGCCTGCGACCAGGAACCAGGAAGGAACGGTCTTCCAGGCCGGGGTGCTGCTGGGTTGTTCGAGGGCGGCCAGCGTCACCGGCCGCTGCCCGGCCGCCATGAGACGGGTCTTGCCGCCCGGGACGTCGGCGGCGAAGACCTGCCGGAAGTCCGCGGGGTTGACGTAGGCGTCCTGCCCGCCCGGGAAGGGGCGGACCATCAGTGCCGGTGGGAGAGGGTGGTCGTGCCGAGGCCGACGGCCAGGGCGAGGACCCCGGCCGCCAGGCGGCGGGATCCGGGCAGGCGGAGTCTCACTGGTCACTCCAGGTGAGGTTGGGGGAGCGAGAAGCGGCAATGGCGCTGACGGCGGGTCAGAGGGACTCGACCAGACCGCCGTCGATGACGAAGTCGGCGCCGGTGATGTTCGCCGCCGCCGGGCCGGCGAGGTAGAGGACGAGATCGGCCACCTCTGCCGGACGGGTGAAACGGCCGGTCACCGACTGGTCCGCCGCGCCGCGCGCCACCTCACGGGGGTCCACGCCCCGGGACTCGCCGACGGTGGCGGCGACTCCGTCCGCGCCCTGCCACAGCGCCGTCTCCACCGGGCCGGGGCCAATGGTGTTCACCCGCACGCCGCGCGGCCCCACCTCCTTGGACAGGGCCTTGCAGAAGTTGGTCAACGCCGCCTTGGCCGCGCCGTAGTCGATGACCAGCGGGTCGGGCAGTCTGGCGTTGACGGAGGAGACGGTGACGATACGTCCCGCGCCGGTGGCGAGCAGGTGCGGCAGCGCGGCCCGGGTGGTGCGGACGGCGGCCATGAAGTTGACCGTGAACGTCCACTCCCAGTCCTCGTCCGTCACGGCCAGGAAGCCGTCGATCCGCGGCCGTACCGCGCCGACGTTGTTGACCAGGACGTCGACCCCGCCGTGGACCGCTACGGCTTCGGCGACCAGCGCGGCCGGTCCGTCGGGGGTCGCGAGGTCGACTTCCACGACGGTGAGTTCGGCGCCCTGCTTCACGAGAGCGTCGAGGGCTTCGGTACGTTCCCTCGATCCGGCCACGACGCGGGAGCCGGCCGCGAGGAAGGCCTCGACCACGGCGAGCCCGATGCCGCGCCCGGCGCCGGTGACCACCACGGTCAGACCGGCCACGCCCGCGTCGGCACCGGTGTTCGCGGTGCCCCGGGAGGTCGACGTCATCGTCCGCTCCCCAGGCTCTGCTTCCGCAGCCAGTTCAAAACGGTGTCCGCGACCTCGCGCCAGCCGCCGTCGATCGTCAGGGAGTGCCCGCGGTCGGGGAAGTTGATGATGTCGGTGACGGCCTCGGAGTGCCGGTACTGCTTGAGGGTGGCCCGGGTGACGACCTCGGGCACGGTGTGATCCTTGCCGCCGGAGATGAGCAGCAGCGGGCCGCGTCCGCTGTTCTCCGTGTCGACCTTCGCGGGCGAGTGGGGGTTGAAGTTGGCGGAGGCGGCCTCGTAGAGCGGCTTGCCCGGCGCGGGAATGGTCCAGCGCTCGTACAGGGCCCCCGATTCCTCGTCCGGGACGGCGTTGCCGAAGGCGAACCGGAACTGCTCCGGGGTCAGGGAGACCGACCGACGCTTGTTGGCCGGGTTCCTGAAGACGGGGAACGTCGCCTTGAGCGCGGACAGCGGCAGTGGCAGAACGCCCTTGATCTGCGCGGCGTCGATCGCGACGGCCGCCGCGGCACGGTCCTGGCCGAGCAGCTTCTGCGCGATCATCCCGCCGAAGGAGTGACCGATCAGGATGGGCCGCGCGGGCAGGGTCTCGATCAGGGCCGCGTAGTGCTCCACGACATCGTCGATGCCGTAGCCGGCGACGCTCTCGGGGTTCTGGCGAGCCTCCTCCACGGTGTCGGGGTCGCCGGGCCACCCGGGCGCGGAGGGGTCGTAGCCCTCCGCGCGAAACAGATCGATCCAGGGTTGCCAGGAGGTGCTGTGCAGCCAGAGGCCGTGGACGAAGACCACGGGAAGCGGGACGGTCATGGCTGGGCCTCTCTCGAGTGGGTGTGCTGACCCGGCATGTCCCCAGGAAACCGGTAACCCGGCCGTACTCGCACCGGGGTGACACCCCAGTGGTTCGGGGCCGGGCCCGTTGGTGCACGGCGCGAAAAGATCCGTAGCCCATCGGTCAGGTCGGCAACCTTCTCTTCCCGGGCGGCCACGTACGGGTGCACCTCATGTGCTCCGATCGGAAGCACGACGTGTCACCTGACAATCCGACCATCACCGAGCAGCCGGTGCCTCGAGACCGTACGCACCGCCGTAGCCGCACACGTCGTCGCACCGTGGCGGGGACGGTCGCCGCCCTGCTGGCCGGGGCCGGCGCGGGCGCCTTGGCGCTCAGCGCGAACGCCGCGCCGACCGTCGCCGTCACCGTCCGCCCGGGCACGGTCCCCAGCACCGGGGTCGGCTCAACACCGCGCTCTCAACGGACCGGGCAAGCCCACCACCGTCAACGGCCAGACCGACTATCAGGACGGGGGCGTACTCTCCGTCGGAGGCTGCTCCGGCGGGACCTGCGAGCCGGCTCACGAGACGCCCTTCCCCACCTACTGGGGCATCCGCTCCCTGACCGCACTCGCCCGGCCCGGGGAACGGACCCGTACTCGATCACGACGCTCCAGCTCAAGCCCCCGTGGACGACCGCCCGCCAGGGAGGGGGCCGGGCCGGCTTGGGCCGTGCCCGGCCGCTTGTGTCAGTTCTGCAGGTGCCAGTGCTGGTTCGCGCCGCCCGTGCAGGTCCACAGCTGGACCTTCGTCCCGTTGCCGGTTGCCTGGCCGCTGGCGTCCAGGCAGAGTCCCGACTGTGCCGCTGTGATCGTGCCGTCGGCATCGACGTTCCACTGCTGGTCCGCCTGCCCGCTGCAGTCCCAGATCGCGGCCTGGGTGCCGCTGCCCGCGGACTGGCCGACGCCCAGGCACTTGTTGCCGTAGACCATCAGTTGCTTGGCGGCGGTATAGGTCCACCGCTGGTTGGAGCCGCCGTTGCAGTCCCACAGCTGTGCCTGGGTGCCGTTGGCGGTGGTGGAGTTGTTGATGTCGAGGCAGCGCCCCGACTGCTGGCCGACGATCTCCTGGCTGCCGGCCGGCGGAGGCGGTGGCGGTGGCGTGCTGGAGCCGAACTGGGTGAAGAACTGCCACACCGCGGCCGACGTCCAGGTGCGCCAGCCGTCACCGGTGGAACCGTCTATGGGGCCGGGGTCGTGGCCCGCCCCGTCGAACGCCGCCCACACGACGGGGTAGCCCGACCGGCATCCGGAGTAGGTGGTGATGATGTGGGTCAGGCTTCCGTAGGCCGGTTCGGGCGGGTTCTGCGGGGTGCAGCCGTTCGTCCGGACGAAGGTGTCGCGCAGGTCCCGTCCCGACTGGATGGGCAGCACGTTGTCCCGAAGGCCGTGCAGGCCCATATACGCGATGGGCTGGTTGCCGCCGTTGCAGCCGCTCAGGTTCGCACCGGAGTAGACCGCGACCGCCCGGAAGACGCTCGCCCGTGAGCAGGCGAGGGCATAGGACATCGCACCGCCGTAGCTGAAGCCCGCGGAGAACACCTGGGTGGTGTCGACACACAGACCTGCTTCGATCTGGCTGACCATCGCGTCGACGAAGGCCACGTCCTGACCGCCGGAATTGGCCCAGCCGTTGCCGATGCCCTGAGGGGCGACGAAGATCGTGCTGTTGTTGGCGTTGTCCGCGAGGCGCCGCAGGCCGTAGTAGGACCAGTTGTATCCGTCGGTTCCGCCGGAGTCGACGTCGCCCGCCGTGCCGCCGCGCCAGTGGAAGCCGAAGATCAGCCGGTAGGGGTGGTTGTTGTCGTAGCCGGCGGGGATCCGGAGGATGTAGCTACGGGTCTGCCCGCCGCTCTGGATGGTGTGGTTGCCACTCGTCAGGGCCGGGGCCTTGCCGCAGCCGGCCGTCGACCCTGCGGCGGCGGTGACCGATGGGGGTGCGGCGGCGCTTCTGCCGAACGAGGTGCCGGCGGCTGACAGGACGAGAAGCATCGCCGCCACGACGGACAGTAAGAGCGGTTTGTGTTTCATGCACTCCTTCTTCCGGTCTCGAGGGATGACTGTGTGCGTCGGTTCCCGGCGTGGTTCACACGCCGGTGATCGTCCATTGGTTGTTGGTGCTGGAGTTCGGCGTCCACAGCACCGTGGTCGACCCCACCGCGGTGCTGCCGCTGCCGTCGAGGGCGGTGCCGGTGCCGCGGTTGATGATCTGGTAGCGGTTGCCGCCGAGGCTGTTCAACGACCACTGCTGGTTGTTGCCGCCGTTCCACGCCTCCTGCCGGGCTGGTGCGCCGTTGCCGGAGTTGCCCCAGCTGTCGGCGGCCATGCCGTTGGCGCGGTTCATGATCCGGTAGTAGCCGTTCCCGAGGTCGATCAGCTGCCACTGCAGATTGGCGCTGCCGTCGTAGTTCCACTGCTTGAGGTTGGAGCCGGAGGCGACGTTGCCCCCGCTGTCGAGTACCAGTCCGCTGGTCACGTTGGTGATCTTCATCCAGGTGGTGGAGCCGCCGGGTGCGCCCAGGACGGGGATCTCGCCGGAGAAGGTGAGCTTGACCGTGTAGGCGAGGGCGTTGAACGGCGGGTTCGTCGATGGCATGGTCAGATGCAGGCCGGAGGCGTCCTGGGTGGGTGCGGGCAGGTTGACGTAGGTGCCGGCGGCGTTGTTCAGCAGCTGCGCGCCGGTCAGGGTGCTGAGGTTGATCTGGTTGGAGTTCAGCGTGGTGATGGTCAGGGTGGCGCCCTGCCAGCCCAGCGCGGTGGCGTAGAGGACCTTGTTGTCCTGGCTGCGGGTGAAGCGGAGGTCCTGCGGTTTGCCGGCCACCGGTCCGCTGAAGGAGCCGCCGCCCATCTTGGTGGGGCCTTCGCCGTAACTGGACCAGGAGCGGGTGCCGTAGACCGCCTCTCCGAAGCGACCGAGCCAGTCCCCCATGGCGAGCAGGATCGACTGCTGCCCGGAGGGGATGGTGCCGTCGGCCATGGGGGCGATGTTCAGCAGCATGGTGCCGCCCTTGCTGACCCGGTCGATCAGGGAGTGCAGCAGCGCCTGCGTCGAGTAGTAGCCGATGCCCACCGTGTAGCACCAGCTGGAGGAGGAGATGCTGTCGTCGGTCAGCCAGTAGGGCGTGAGCAGATCTGCCGGGCCGCCACGTTCGAAGTCGAAGACCTCGCCCTTGTTGTCGAGGCCGTCCTTGTAGGTCGCGGCCACGTCCTTGTTCCAGGCGACCGCCTGGTTGTAGTAGTGCGCGAGGAACTGCAGCCGGTAGGACTCCTGTACCAGGTTCAGGTCGAAGTCCTGCCAGAGCAGGTCGGGCTGGTAGCCGTCGATGACCTCGACCAGCTTGTCGTACCAGAGCTTGTTCTCGGCCGCCGTGCCCTGTTGGCCGTAGAGGATGCGCAGGGCCGGGTCGGACTGGGACGGCACGTGGTCGTAGTAGCCGTTGAAGTGGTAGGCGTGGTGGAGGGAGGCCATGAACTTCAGGCCCTGGGCGCGGATGGCCTGGGCGTGCTGGGCGACCAGGTCGAGCCGGGGGCCGTGCTGGACGGAGTTCCACGGGTTGGCGCGGCTGTTCCACATGGAGAAGCCGTCGTGGTGTTCGGCGACCGGGCCGGCGAACCTGGCGCCCGCGGACTTGAACAGCCGGGCCCAGGCGTCCGGGTCCCAACTGCCGCCCTGGGAGGCCAGTCCGGGCGCGAACTGGACGAAGGAGCCGGCCTTGTCGCGGGCGCCGTCGATGAAGTTGTGGTACGGCCACACCGAGGGGTCGCCGTAGGTGGCGATGTGGTGCTTGTTCTCGTTCGAACCGCCGATGTACATGTTGCGCGGATACCACTCGTTGCCGAACGCGGGGACGCTGAAGGCACCCCAGTGGTAGTAGATGCCGAACTTGGCGTCCTTGAACCAGGCAGGCGCCGGGGGGTGCTGGTCCACGGAGGACCAGCTCGCGGTGTAGCTCGCCGGGCCGTCGGTCGCGGCGGCCTGAGGTGCGAAACGCAGCAGTCCGACGGCCGTGGCCGCGCCGCTCGCCGCGAGCAGGCGGCGTCGGCTGATGGGGCGGGGGGAGGCAGTCATGTGGGGGTCCTTCAGGGTCAGGTGACGGGGTGGCGGTCTCGGCCTGAGCCGCTCACTCGCGTGTCCACTTCTGGTTGCCGGCGCCGGTGCAGGTCCACAGCTCCAGCAGGGTGCCGTTGGCCGTTCCCGCACCGGTGGCGTCCAGGCACAGGCCCGACTGGGCGCCGGTGATCGTGCCGTCGGCGTTCAGCGTCCACTTCTGGTTGCCGGCGCCCGTGCAGCCCGAGATGTCGACCTTGGTGCCGGGGCTGGTGCCGCTGCCCGCCGCGTCCAGGCAGGCGTTGCCGTAGACCCGCAGTTCACCGGCCGGTGTGCTCGTCCACTGCTGGTTGCTGCCGCCGTTGCAGTCCCACAGCTCCACCTGGGTGCCGGAGGTCTGCGACTGGTTGGGCACGTCCACGCACCGGCCGGAGGCGGACCCGACGATCGGGCCGGTCGTACCGCCTCCTCCACCGCCGCTTCCGGGGGTGAGGGAGAGGTTGTCGAACTGTGCCGTCTCGCCCTGGCCGGTCGCGTAGCCGACCTGTCCGCCGGCCCAGGTGCGGTCGTTGGCGGAGCCGACCGTGGACCCGTCGATGACCGCGCTGATGGTGGTCCCGGAGAAGGTGAGGGCGAGAGTGTGCCAGCGGTTGGTGCCCAGCGCCGTGGTCGTCCCGCGGGCGAGGGTGGAGACGGTGCCGTTGGTGTTCGAGTTCAGGATCGACCAGGCACCGGTGTCGCTCACCCTCAGGTGGTAGGCGTTCAGACCGCCGGTGCTGCTGTAGTCCTGGCCGTTCGCACGGCCGATCAGCTCGGCGTATCCCGGCTGTTCCAGCAGCACGTCCGTCGAGACGGTGTAGTTGCTCCAGCCCACGTCACCGAGCAGGGCGTGCGGATCGGACAGCGCGTCCCAGGTGATCGGCTTCTGGGGACTCATCTGGCGCACGCACTTGCCGCCGCGGCCACCGCCGCAGGCCGTCACCTCGAAGGCGCCCTGCCAGTCCATGAGGTACTTCGCCTCGGTGCCGGTGGTGTAGCCGTCGAAGGTGTCGCCGTACGGCAGGCTCATGGCGCCCTGGGAGGGGCCTGTGGCGGTGCCCTTGCCCTGCCCGGTGGTGGTGGTCAGGGTGTAGACGCGATGGGGCTGCACGGTCAGGCTGAAGCCTCCGCCGGAGGGGGTGACGTCGGCGGTGTGCGCGAAGTAGTCGGCCGGGTTCGAGGAGTTGACGTCGGTCGACCAGACGTGGACGGTTCCGCCGGACAGGCCACCGGTGACGTTAAGGTTGAGGGTCTGGGCGCTGCCGGCGTCCATCGTCTCGATGACGGTGGAGTAGTCGGAGCCGTTCGGGGACTTCAGCGAGACGTAGCTGCCGTTGTTCCGGTTTCCGCCGATGTAGCCGCTGGAGGAGTCGAGGTACTTCCAGCCCGGGGCGGTGAACTGGCTGGTGTGCGCCATGACCCAGGTGTTCTTGCCGATCGCGTAGTGGCCGGACCAGGGCTGCGAGGCCAGGGCGAGGCCCATGGTGGGGTACGGCAGGTTCGGCGTGATGGCCGCAACGACCGGCCAGTTGAGATACGCGGTCATCCTGCCGTCGATGTACCCGCGGTTGATGCCGCGGGCCATGGCGGGGGCTCCCCCGTTGTAGTCGTCCGAGCCGTTCTCACTGGCCCACAGGGGCTTGCCGGAGGTTGTGGCGGCCGACGGCACCGAGCAGTTGGACTGGGAGGAGCGGTAACCGCAGGGGTAGTGCGTGCCGATGACGCCCACCGCGGCGGCGAACGCCGAGTTGGAGGTGACGTCGTTGGCCACGGTCCAGTCCGAGTCGGCCGCGACGATCTTGACGCTGCCGTAGCCGTTGGAGTTGAGCGCGCTGCGCAGTTGCTCGTACCAGGAGACGTTGTAGCCGCGCTCGTTCCAGCCGCCGAGGTAGTCGATGGCGAGGCCGTGCTGTTTGGCGCAACCCAGCCAGGCGACCAGGTAGTTGACCATGTCGGTGGACCAGAAGTTCCCGCCGCCGATCCAGCCCGGCGCGCCCCAGGCGAGTCCGTAGAGCTTGATGTCCGGGTTGCGGGCCTTGGCCTGCTCCATGAGCCACCATTCGTAGCCCCGGTCGCAGTTCAGGTCGGAACGGGTGTGCTGGTGGCTCGGCTCGGCGCCGGAGGTGGAGTTGGTGTCCCCGCCGATCTCGGCCTTGAGGATCTGCAGCGAGGCCCCGTATCCGGGCTTGAAGAGGTAGTCGAGGATCTGGCCGCGCTGGGGCTCGGGGTAGTCGATCAGGAGCCTGCTGTTGCCTCCGCCTCCGCTGATCGCGCCGACGCCGTCGAAGGTCCGGCCCCCGGACGCGCCGTTGATGGTGATCGAGGTTGCGGCGTGGGCCGGAGCGGCGACGGTGCCGACAAGGCCGCCGGCGGCCAGGAGCAGGCCGGTGACCACGGCCGTCGAGGCGCGCAGGCGACGCAGCAGCCGTCCGAGTGCTGACACGGTGGGGTTCCTTTCGCAGGTCGGTGGGATCCGCGTCGGGTGCGGTATCAGCGGACGAGGAAGTCCTGATTGGTGCCCGGCGCGTTCTTGCACTGCCACTGGTCGAGTTGCTGTCCCGGGGTGCTTCCGGCGCCGTAGACGTCCAGGCACAGGCCGCTGTTGCGGTTCTGGAAGGTGTACGAGCCGTCCGACTGGCGCACGGGCAGCCAGACGGCGTTGGCGGCGGTGCCGGGGGCCTGCTGCACGATGTCCGGGGTGCCTGCCGCCGTGGAACTGCCCGCTACCGCCACGTCCTGGCCGGAGTGCTGGGCGCGCAGTTCGCCGTAGCCGTCGGAGGCCGGCACGAACAGGAACCGCTGGTTGTCCTGCCCGTTGCAGGTCCACTGGTCGATCACGGCGCCCGCGGCGGTGGAGTTGCCGTAGACGTCCAGGCACAGGTTGTCGTCGGCGACGACGAGTTGGTGGTAGCCGTTCGGGAAGCCCGTGCCGCCGGAGGAGGCCGGGGTCAGGTAGACGGCGAACGCGTCGTGCGAGCCCTGGAAGATGAGCGGCACGCTGATCGAGCCGCCGGAGGTACTCACGTCCTGGTCGTACACGGTCTGCGGCGCACTCAGCGGGGCCTGGTCCGGGATGCGGTGCACGGTGACGTGGACGTTGCCCGCGTTCGTCAGCCAGGGCACCGAGGACAGTCCGTCGAACGTCACGGAGGCGGCCCCGGTGTACCCGTTGGAGTCGCCGATGAGCGCCACGGCGCGTTGGGCGACGGAGTCCTCGGAGGCGGCTACGGCCGTGGAGCCGACCTGGCCGGAGGTGTCGACCAGGGTTCCCGTCATGTCGGCGTAGTCCCGAAGCGCCCACCAGTTGCCGGTCGGCTGCCAGGTGCCTCCGCTCTGGGTGAGCACTCCCGTCAGGTTCGGCGTGACGCAGCACACCCAGTTGCCGCGCATGGCGTTGGTGTATCCGGACTGCGCGAACCGGGCCAGGTACCAGGCCGTCACGCCGGCGGTCTGCCGGTCGGCGGGCTGGTACTCGTTCGCGGACAGAGGCAGCGGGCCGATGCCCGCGGAGTTCAGGGCGTTGCGCAGACTCTGGGCGACGGTGACAGGGTCGTCGACGTCGCCCTCGTTGTGGTTGCTGATCATGTCGGGGACGGTGCCGGCGGCCTTCACGTGCGCGAGCCAGGTCTGCCACTCCCCCGGGTTGCGCTGCGGGGTGAAGGCGAGGGACGGCCCCACGATCTTCGCCCCGGGGGCGATGCGCCGGATCTCCCGGTAGGCGGTGTCCCACATCTGGAAGTACTGGGCGCTGTTGACACCCCGGGTCCAGAACACGGAGATGTCCGGCTCGTTCCAGATGTCGTACGAGAACGTGAGCCCTGACCCCTGAAGGGCGCCCACCGTGGCGTCGATGAAGCTGATCCAGTTCGAGCAGTCGCCGTTGTCGCACGGGTATCTGGTGTTCGAGGGCTGGCCGCCGTTGACGCCGTAGATGTCACTGACCAGCACCTGGTACTGCGCGTGGTACGGCGGCCGGGTGAGTCGCCGGGCCTGCGCGGTGATCGAGTCGAGGTCGGCCCGGGTCGCGGACCCGTACTGGTAGCCGTCCCTGATCCAGCCGCCGGAGAACCATCCGCCGCCGCGGAAGGCGTTGATGCCCAGCGGCTGGAGGAACTGGTCGACGGGCTGGGTGCCGTCCTGGCTGATGCCGTAGAGGAACCCCTCCCCCACGCCGGTCGCCGGTCCCCGGGTCGAGGCCAGGTCGACGCGCAGCGCCGTGCCCGCGGCGGCCTGGCTCGGGGCCGTCGTCAGCAGTGCCATGACGAGTGCCAGGACGATGCCGCTCACCAGTGCCGCAAGTCCGGGTCTCGCTCTCATCCTCATCGGGTCCTCCTGGGTCGGGGCGGCGGTGAGAGGCCGCCGCCCCGGGTCGGGCGCATGGGCCCACGGGGTCAGTTCAGCGTCCATTTCTGGTTGGCCTGGCCGTTGCAGGTCCACAGCTGTACGGGGGTTCCGTTGGCGGTGGCGGCGCCCGACACGTCCAGGCACAGCCCGGACTGGGCGCTGGTGACGGTGCCGTTGGCGTTGAGCGTCCATTGCTGGTTGCTCTGGCCGTTGCAGGTCCAGGTGATGACCTTCGTGCCGGGGCTGGTGCCCTGCCCGGAGGCGTCCAGGCACAGGCGGTTGCCTGCGAGGGAGACGGTCAGCTCACCGGAGGTGCTCTCGGACCAGGTCTGGTTGGCCCCGCCGGAGCAGTCCCGGATCTGCGTCTGCGTGCCCGGTGTCGTCGAACTGCCGGGTACCTCCAGGCACTTGCCCGCGCCCACCGCGTGCAGCGCACCGGTCGTACCGCCCCCGCCGCCCGACGTTCCGTACCCGGCGGCGGTGATACCGGCCTGGACGGCGTTCTCGGTGGCGTCGGAGGGGTAACCCGCCGTCATCGCGCCCTCGAAGAACTCGCCCTGTCCCGAGACGCTGTTGTCGCCGCCGGTACCCAGGAGGACGGAGCTGTCGACCTTCATGGGTGAGTAGCCGTTGGGAAGGGGGCCGGAGAAGGTGGTGGTCAGGCCTCCGGCGGCGCCGTTGCCGTACTTCAGGGTGAAGTTGCTGGTGCCGTTGTTCTTCAGCCACGCGCTGACGAACGGATAGTGCACGCCCTGGTTGTTCGGGTCCTTGTTGGAGCCGGTGTTGGTGTGGAACATGCCGTTCTCGAGGTCGGCCTCGACCCAGGGGCCGGTGCCCGTGCAGCCGTTGAACCAGCAGGCGTTGCCCCAGTAGATGGCGTTCATGGTGGCGTTGCCGGTGTCGGTGTGGGAGTTCTCGCCGCTGCCGTAGTCGAAGCAGCACCACTGGTTGGTGTAGTTCGACGACGTCACCATGTAGATGCCTTCGGGCTGGGAGCCGGTGGCGACGCCGCTCGCGTGGTCGATGCGGTAGCCGACTCCGGGGGTGACCTTGACGCCGAAGACCTGGTGGCCGGCCACGGTCACCGGCAGGGCCATGGCGTCGGCTCCCACGTCGGATCCGTTGGGGCCGGGTCCCTTCCAGTAGCCGCCCCATGAGATCGGCAGGTCGTTGTGGCGGGTGGTCTGGTCGTAGATCTTGGTGATCGTGCACGAGGTGCCGGCGCAGAACGAGACCTGGGGCGCGGCGTCGGCGTACCCGCCGGTGGCGAGCAGCCCGATGTCGCGGTAGGCGTGGTCGGAGGACCGCTGGATCTGGTACAGCGGCCCGTTGTACGCCGCGAACAGCGCCCTGGTCGTGGAGTGCGCGGTCACACACGATGTGCCACCTGCGGCGTAGAGGTCGCACGGTAGCTCGGCGGCGGCGGGCGCGGCGGTTCGCGGGGACGTCGCGGAGGCCGGTGTGCCGAACGCGGCCAGGGCCAACACCAGCGCGATCAGGATTGCGGCCGGGAGGCGGTTCATGCCAGCGTCCATCGCTGGCTGCTGCTGCCGGTGCAGGTCCTGAGCTCGACGAGACTTCCGTCAGCCGTGGCCCCTCCGTTCACGTCCAGGCACAGGCCGGACTGGACGCCGGTGATCGTGCCGTCGGAGTTCAGCGTCCACTGCTGGTTGCTCTGGCCGTTGCACTGCCAGATCTCCACCTTCGTGCCCGGCGTGGTCTGGTTGTTGTAGGCGTCCAGGCACATCTGACCGGTGCCGGAGTAGACGGTGAGCTGGCCGGAGGCAGTGTGTGTCCAGGTCTGGTTTGCGCCGCCGTTGCAGCTCCAGATCTCCACCTGGGTGCCGGCGGTCGTGGTGGAGTTGGGTACGTCCAGGCACTTGCCCGTGCCGACCGCGTGCAGTGCCCCTGTCACGGCGGTGCCCCCGCTGCTGGTGCCGCCCGCGACCCGGTACATGACGGTGCCGTGGGCCGGTACCGAGGCGCTGATGGTGCCGGAGGTCGTGGACGATCCGCCCGACCAGAGGTCGGTGAGGGTGTAGGAGGACGCTCCGGTCTTCCCGATCGCGGCCGCGGTGGTGGTGATGGTCGCCGTGGAACCGGTCTCATTGAACAGGGCGACAGACACGTCACCGTTCGCGAGCGGCTTGGCCAGCACGTCCAGGCCGCCGGCTGACGACACCATGGTCCCCTGCTTGCCGAGGGGGTCCTGGTCGACCGCGATCACCCGGGAGTTGGTCAGCGTGGCCAGGGTGGAAGCGCTCGCCTGGGGGATGTTGGTGCCGGCGATGAGCGGCGCGGCCATCTCCGCCCAGAGGCTGAACTCGCTGCGGTTCTCGGTCGCCGTCATCGAGCCGTTGCCGACCTCCAGCATGTCCGGGTCGTTCCAGTGGCCGGGGCCGGCGTAGGAGGCCAGCCCGACGTTGCTGTGGAAGATTGACAGCATGCTGGAGAAGGTCGGGCTGATGTCTCCCGTGGTGCGCCAGCTGTTGCCCACGTCGGCGCCCCAGGTCCACACGTTCTCCTGGCCCCAGTTGCACAGGCTGTACAGGATCGGCCGGCCGGTGGCCGCGAGCGCGTCCCGCATCGCGGTGTACCGGGTCCGGGCCGGCACGCCGGTGTTGTTGCAGTTGTCGTACTTCAGGTAGTCCACGCCCCACGACGCGAACGACTGCGCGTCCGTGCTCTCGTGGCCGAGGCTGCCCGGGTATCCCGCACAGGTGGCGGTGCCCGCGTCCTCGTAGATCCCCAGCTTCAGGCCCAAGGAGTGGACGTAGTCGGCGGTGCCCTTGATGCCGTCGGGGAACTTGGCCGGGTCCGGCACCAGGTGGCCGCCGGAGTCACGGCTGTGGGTCATCCAGCAGTCGTCGATGTTGACGTACGCATAGCCCGCCGCCTGCATGCCGTTGGTGTGCATCGCCTGGGCGGTGGACTTGATCAGCGATTCGGAGACGTTGCAGCCGTACGCGTTCCAGTCGTTGAAGCCCATCTGCGGGGTCGGCGCGAGTCCGTTGCCGAGGGCGGCTGCGGGGTGTGCCGTGCCGAGGGCGAGCAGGGGTGCTGTCATGGCGAGCAGCACGGCCGAGAAGGTGAGCGCCAGGGTTCTGCGCAGGGACGGCGATGGGGGCAGCGGAGGGGTCGTGGGCATGGGGCATCTACTCCTGGACCGGATGGGGGAAACTGACAGGCGTTCAGCGATAGCCGGCGGCCGTGATGTTGGCCTGCACCGCGTTGTCGGTCGTGTCGGAGGGATAGCCCGCGACGATGGCTCCCTCGTAGAAGGTGCCGGCGCTCAGGTTGGCGCCGCCGCCGGGTTTGCAGCAGTCGCCGCCGCTGCCGAGGACGATGGCTCCCTGCTTCTTCATGGGGCTGTATCCGCCGGGCAGCGCGCCGTCCCACAGGGTGGTCAGGCCGCCCGACTGGGCGTTGCCGCCCTTGAGGGCGAACCTCGACGTGCCGTTGTTCTTCAGCATCGCGGTCACGAACCTGCCGGTGAACGCCCGCTGGCCGGGGTTCCAGGACTGGCTTCCGCCGGGGTAGAGCCCCCATTCGAGGTCGGCCTGCACCCAGGGGCCACTTCCCGAACAGCCGCCGAACCAGCACTCGGTGCCGAAGTTGATGGCGTCCATCGCGCCGGCGGCATCGGCCTTCCTGGTCGTCTCGCTGTTGCCGTAGTCGAAGCAGCAGCCGCCGTTGACGTGGGTGCCGCTGGTCACCATGTACGCCCCTTCGGGTGCCGCGCCGGTCGGCACGCCCGTCAGGTGGCCGTCCCGCCAGTAGCTGTTCCCGGGGTTGATGTACAGCGAGTACGCCTTGGTGCCCCCGGCGGTCAGCGACTCGGAGGTCGCCTTCGCGGGGCTGCTCTGGCTCGATCCCGGGACCTGGGCGGAGCCCTGGTACCACAGGTCGTTGCCGTGTCCGGACTGGTCGCGGACGACCGTGATCACGCAACTGGTGCCGGCGCAGAACGCGTCCTGGGCCGCGGCGTCGGCGAAGCCGCCCGGTGCCAGCACGCCGATGTCCCGGGTCGCACTGTCCGAGCTGCGCCTGACCTGGTAGAGCGGGCCGTTGTACGAGCCGTAGAGGGCGCGCACCGTGCTGTGTGCGGCGACGCACGGGGTACCGCCCGCGGCGTAGATGTCGCACGGGCCCGACCCGCCGGGCTGGGGCAGGGCGGCCGGCGTGGTCCACTTCTGGTTGCCCTGGCCGTTGCAGGTCCACAGGATGACCGCGGTGCCGTTGGCCGTGCCCGCTCCGTCGGCGTCCAGGCAGAAACCGGACGCGGCAGCGGTGAGGGACCCGTCGGGGTTCTGCCGCCACACCTGGGTCGCCCGCCCGTCGCACGAGCGGATGACCGCGGGGGCTCCGGGCGTCGTCCGCCCGTCCAGGGCCTCCACGCACCGGGTGCCGTTCATCGTCCTCAGCTCGCCGGCCGAGGTCGGCTGGAATGCCTGGTTGGCCTGGCCGTTGCAGTCCCAGATGTCCAGGGTCGTACCCGGTGTGTCGACGTTGCCCTTGACGTCCAGGCACCGGCCCGACGCCGAGCCGACCAGGGGTGCCGGCGACGTCGGGGCGGACCATGTCGGCCCGTTCACCAGCAGCACGGCCAGCAGTCCCATCACGCATACGGCGGCGGCCGCCGGTAAGCGCGACAGGCGAGCGGTGCGGTGACAAGGCGGAGCGGATGAAGGCTGCATTCTGTGTCCTCGCGTATGCGGGGGGGAAGGGGACGGAGAGTGCCGTGCCTGTCCGAGAGCGTTCGGATGGGGTGTCGACCGCTCCTGTCGGCGCGCCCGCAGACACGCACAGGGAACACTCATACATCCCATGTCGCATAGTGATCCCACAGGCCCAACACACTGTCAATAGACGGCACTTGGTGATTCACAGCTTGATACATCCCATGTCTATCGCCTGTCTGAACCGTCTGAGGGCATGCCGGAACCCGCGTCCGGCGACGACCGCCGTACCGGGCGCGGGTGTCCGCTCCGAGGGCCCCTACCGGGCGCCGATCACCTCACCCGAGACTCCAGTGCTGGTTCGAGCCATCGTTGGAGTCCCAGACCTGGACGGGGCTCCCGTTGGCGGTCTGTCCCGCGGGCACCTCCAGTGCCCTGCCGGAGGCGACGTTGGTGAGGGTGTACGAACCGTCGCCGTTCCGGCTCGCCCGCCAGTGCTGGTTCGCCCCGCCGTTGGCGTCCCAGATCTCCATCCGCGTGCCGTTGCCCGTCTGACCACCCGGCTCGTCCAGAACCCGCCCGCTGCCGACATTCGTCAGCGTGTACGAACCATCACTGTTCTGGCTCGCCCGCCACTGCTGGTTCGCACCGTTATGGGTGTCCCAGACCTGCAAAGGCGTGCCGTTCGCCGTCTGCCCGCCCGGCACGTCCAGCACCCGGCCCGCGGCGAGGTCGGTCAAGGAGTACACCGCCCCCGAGACGATGCCGCCCGGGTTGCCCCCACTGCCGCCGAGCGCGGTCAGCACCGAATCGTAGGCGGGCTTCTTGTTGTCTCCGCCGTCGAACAGCAGAGGGTTGTCCCCACTCCGCCAGGAGTCGCTGTCCCGGATGCCCCACACGGTGATGCCCTTGCAGCGGGCCACGTTCATGCAGGCCTTGACGGTGTTCGCGTAGGCCGTGGCGGGTGCCTGGGCGATGTCGAGTTCGGTGATCTGTACGTCGACGCCGAGCGCGGCGAAGTTCGAGAGGGTGGTCTGGAAGCT
>NZ_JBEXPK010000098.1:0-25281 GCF_040612015.1 Streptomyces sp. NPDC006476
GCCACGCCCGCCCGCCACAGCGGCTCGTACCAGGCCCGCACCAGGTCCTGGAAGTGGAGTTCGGCGCTCGGCTGGGAGGGGAGTTCCAGCGCCCAGCGGGCGTTCCAGTCCCAGACGATCGCGACTTCGGCGGTGCCGACCGCACCGCGGACCTCCGCCAGCGCCCGCAGATCTGAACCCAGTTGGACGACCGGCAGTTCACTGAACCCGGTCACCTACAGCACCATCGACCTGGGCGGCGGCATCAACGACGGCGCCACCTACACCGTCTCCAACGCCGGCAGCAACCTGGCACTGACGAGCGCGGGCGGAGGCTACTACAAGCTCGTCAACGTGGGCAGCGGTCTCGTTGCCAGCGTCGCCCAGTCCTCCACCGCCAACGGCGCCTCCGTCATCCAGTGGAACGACGTCAGCGTCGACGACCAGCTGTGGAAGATCGTCCGGGTCAACTGACGTGCCACAGTCAGCAGTTGGCCAGACGGGCTCGCCGGTGATCCGGCGAGCCCGTCCTCATGCGATGCCCGGCGGCTGGCGCGCGGTCACTGGTTGCCGCGCGCGGCGAGCCGTTCGGCGATCTTGTTCCTGACCGTCTCGTGCAACTCGTCCGAGGTGAAGCCGAGATCGCACAGGATCTGCGCGGCCAGGCCCTCCTCCACCCGGATCAGGCCCAGCAGCGTGTGTTCGGTGCCGACCCAGTCGTGACCGAGGGCGGCTGACGCGCGATGGGCCTCCTCGATGGCCTTCTTGCTCTCCGGCCGGAACGCGATGTGACCCCGCGGCGCCTTTTTCCCGGCGGGCGGCAACGCTTCCCGGATTGCGTCGCGGACGCGCTGCTCCGACTCGGTCGCCACGAGCACCTGGTATGCCAGGCCGCGCGGCTCGCCGAGCAGGCCGAGCAGCATGTGTTCGGTGCCGATGAAGTCATGCTTGTGCGTTCGGGCGGCCTCCTGTGCCAGCACGATGCTGTGCCGGTTGAGGTTGGTGAACCGCTCGAAGGCGGCGGGTGTGTGGCGTTGCTGGGCAGCCTGCTTGGAGACCCCGATGGCGTCGCCGATCTCGGTCCATGAGGCGCCGGTCTGCTTGGCCTTGCTGACGTAGTGGTCGATGAGCTGGTCACCGAGGTCGGACAGCGTCTGGGCACGAAGTCGTGCCTCGCTGATGCGTGCCAGTTCGCTGGCTTCGGGAAGTTCCTCGTCTAGCCGGGCGATCAGGTCGGCCAGGCTGATGTCGAGTGGGCTCATGCGTCAATCTTAAGTTGACGATGTCCTACCGTCAACTTGTAATTGACGCTCGGTTTCCGGCGTGTGCCGGATCGTCAGGCCCGCACCGGGGCGCGCTCGTCCAAGAGACCTTCGCCGCGCAGGTCGGCCCAGACCTGCGCCGGGATCTCGACCCCGAACGCCGCGACGTTGCGCCGTACCTCGTCCGCCGTACGCATGCCGACGACGACCCCCGCGACGGCTGGGTGGCGGAGCGGGAACGCCAGCGTCCGGCAGCGTCACGCCATGCGCCTCGCAGACATCGGCCATACGATGCGCCCGCTCGACCATCTCCCGCTCGGCGGGCACGTAGTCGAAGGTGGCTCCCTCTGCGGGCCGGGCGGTCGCCAGAAGGCCGGAGTTGAAGATCGACGCCGCGATCACCGAGACACCCCGCTCGGTACAGGCGGGCAGCAGGTCGTCGAGGGCACTGTGGTCCAGCAACGTGTAACGGCCCGAGAGCATCACCACGTCGACGTCCGACTCCTTGACCAGCCGCGTCAGTTTGCCGGGGTGGTACATCCCCGCGCCGATCGCACCCACCATCCCCTGGGCCCGCAGTTCGGCCAGGGCCGGGTACCCCTCACGCAAGGCGTCCTCGAACCGCTCTTCCGCGTCATGCAGGAACAGCACGTCGACGCGGTCGACGCCCATCCGCTCCAGCGAGTCCTCGACGCTGCGCAGCACACCGTCCCGCGTGAAGTCCCACACCCGACGGTGCGTGGCGGGAACCGCGAAGCTCTCGTCCATCCGGCCCGCCGGATCCTGCGGCACCAGCAGCCTGCCCACCTTCGTCGACAGCGTCCACTCCTCGCGCGGCCTGTCCCGCAACAGACCGCCGATACGGCGCTCGGAGTGCCCGATGCCGTAGTGCGGAGAAGTGTCGTAGTAGCGGATCCCGCTGTCCCACGCCGCCTCGAGGGCTTCCGCGGCGGTCTCGTCGTCCAGCGGTGCGAAGAGTCCGCCGAGCGGGCCGCCCCCGAAGCCGAGCTCCGTGATGTGCACGCTGCTCTGCCCGAGCCGATTCCGCCTCATCCACCGTTCCCTCTCGTGCGGTTGGTGATGCGGGATCATGGTGGCGTGGCGCGCCCCACGTCTCCAAGGGGATTTCCCGACCGCTGGGGCGAGGACAACGCGCCGCCGCGGAGTCCGGCCGCCGAACGGACCAGTGACGCGACCGCCAGTGAGCGGCTGCTCGACGGCCATGCGAGCACCGTCGTGACGTCCGGCGCGTCGACGACGGGCACCGCGACGTGCTGGGGCCACTGCCAGGCACGGCTGGAGGCGGGAATCACCAGCAACGTCTTGCCGAGCGCCACGAGTTGGGCGAGCTTCGACTGGGTTCGTACCTCCGGCCCGGCCCCTTCCGGGTACGACCCGTCCAGCCGCGGCCATCGAGCGATCGGCAGGTCCGGCACATGGCTGACCTCCGCCAGGGTGAGCTTGTCCCGGGAGGCGAGCGGATGCCCCGCGGGCACGATCGCGACCTGGCCTTCGACGTACAGGTCCTCGGTGTCGAACCCGGCGAGATCGTCGTACGGACGATGCATGAGCGCCACGTCCGCTTGTCCGTCGCGCAGCAGCCGTGCCTGCTCGCCCACCTCGCACAGCAGGACCTCGACCGGTGGCGCGTCGGGTTCGCGCTCCACCGTGTCGAGCAGCTGCTGCAGCAGCTCGTGGGAGGCCCCGGCCTTCGTCGCCAGCACCAGCGGTCGCCTCGGATCTCCGGCCCGCCGCGTCCGACGCGCGGCGGCCGCGACCGCGTCGAGGGCCGTACCGGCCTCCCGGAGCAGCACCCGGCCGGCATCGGTGAGGGCCACACCACGGCGGTTCCGGTCGAGTAGCTGGACGCCGAGTCGCCGCTCCAGCTGGCGGATGGCGCGCGAGAGCGGCGGTTGTGCGATCCCGAGTCGATCGGCGGCACGGCCGAAGTGCAGTTCCTCGGCCACGGCGACGAAGTACCGCAGCTCGCGGGTCTCGAGATCGTCCACCCGAGCAGCCTACCGACTGATACCCGGCGAGTATCACAACGGACCAATGCGATATTGGACCGCCAACGCCCGGTCCACCGAGCATGGTTGGCGTGAACGACACGAAGACCGCGCTGGTCACCGGCGCGAACAAGGGAATTGGTTTCGCCATCGCACAAGGGCTCGGGGCGATCGGCTTCACAGTCGCGGTGGGGGCTCGCGACGATTCCAGGCGCGAGGACGCCGTCGAACGACTGCGGGCCGTCGGCGTCGACGCGTTCGGGGTCGCCCTCGACGTCACCTCGGACGACAGCGTCGCCGCGGCGGCCAAGACGATCGAGCAGACAGCGGGGCGGCTGGACGTACTCGTCAACAACGCGGGCATCTCTGGCCGGACCGACGGCGGTGCGCAGGATCCCACCACCCTTGACCTCGACGTCGTCCGCACGGTCCTGGACACCAACGTGTTCGGCGTGGTCCGGGTGACCAACGCGATGCTCCCGATGCTCAGCCGCGCGAGCGCGCCGCGCATCGTCAACGTGTCAAGCAACATGGGCTCGTTGACGTTGCGGACCGGTCCGGTCATGGCCGCGTACGCACCGTCGAAGTCGATGCTCAACAGCCTCACGACACAGTACGCCCGCCGACTCGCCGACACGCCCGTCATCGTGAACGCCTGCTGCCTCGGCTACGTGGCGAGCGACTTCACCGGCTTCAACGGACTCCGTACGCCCGAGCAGGGCGCCGCGATCGCCGTCCACCTCGCCACCCTGCCGGACGACGGGCCGCGCGGTGGCTTCTTCGACGACGGGGGAGTCGTCCCCTGGTGAATCAGAAGCGGTGTTCGTCCTCGTCCGTCTTGCGGTTGCGGTTGGCCATCTTCTCCCAGAAGGCGTGCAGTTCCCGGACGGGGATGCTCACCCACGGCGCGGTGTGCCGGCTGACGGCGGGCAGGTGCCAGCGATAGCGGCTGTGCAACAGCGTCTGTTGCTGCCGGCAGAACAGCTCCGCCAGCTCCGCCTGGGCGTTCCCCGTCTGAGGGGGATAGGGGCACAGACGGAACTCGCACGGGGACAGGCATGTGGTGCCGCAGTCGTCCTTCTCTGCCCGGCCGACACTGTGTTCGGGATGCAGTCGACTGCGGTCGTGGGTGAGGCAGTACGGCAGGGTGTCCTTGTCCGCGAGTTTCAGGCGTTCCTCGATGTCGTCCGGTGTGCCGTTGCCCTCGGTGAGGTTGAGCATGACCAGCACATCGGCGAGAAGGCGTTGCGCTCGAGGGTGCAGGATGCTCCAGCCGACGGACGGGGCGATCCACAGGTTGTGCTTTCGGTAGTGCTCAGGATCGGCCGGAGTGGAACCGACGTTGTCGGTGGCTCCGTTCTCGTCGATCCAGATGAACCGCTCGGGGTGTCCTGTCTCCAACGCCAGGGTCACCAGATCGCCGGCTTCGGCGACGAACGGGTGGAGGACCTTGTCCGGCGGGCGCTCGTCTGTGGCGTCGAGGGGTGCCGGGGCCTGGTGGGCGCTGCCTGCGAGGGCGAGCCACCGGGTGACCGACCGCACGGGTTCCTCGGGACCGGTGGACGTCGACCCATCGTCCGACGTGGCGTCGGCCGGCGGCGATGGGGGATGGTGTTTGCGAAGGTTCGCCGAACTGTACGTGGTGGTACGTCCGGCCGTGTCGGGGAGCTCCCAGAGACACAGCGCATGGAGCAGACTCAACTGCGCGTACCAGTACCGACTGCGGGTGAGCATCTTCTCCGCCTGCTTCACCAGGTAGCCCCGGGTCTCTTCGTGGGCGTCCGGGTGCCGTCTCCGGCGGTTCGCCGCGTTCTTGAAGCCCTGGGCCAGAGCGTTCTCCAAGGACAGCGGCATGGGGGGATTCTGCCCGCCGGCCGGGGCGGTGAGGTTGTGCAACCAGAGGTTCAGCCGCTCTTTGGCCTCGGCGCGGTACCTCTCGGACACAGACCCCACGACCATGGGAACGAGCCAGGCCCGCAGGGCGAAGTGGCGCCACAGCGCGATGCGGCTTCGCTCGTACTCATTCATGATCCAGTCGAGCTTGCGCTGTCTCTTCTCCGCCGCCATCGAGTCTGAAGCAGGGTTCGCGGCTTCTTCATTGAGCCAGGCGGTGTAGTCGTGGTCGAGCTTCTCCTTGGCCTCACGAATCCTGCCCAGGTACTGCGCTACGGGGTCGCTTCCAAGGGGGAACTCCGTGCGCAACTCCTTGAATGCCGCATCGCCACCGGCGGCTATCTGGTGTGCGACCGCGATGCGTACAGCGTACGAGGGCTCATGTGTACCGATTTGGAAGAGGTGTCTGTAGGGAAGACACGGCTGCACGGGCTCCATTCCTGGAAGCGCATGACCTGCCTTGCTCCGCCGCTCCCGTTCGCGTAGAGCGGCTCCGAAGTGGCGCACCAGCCCCAACTTCGCTTCCTCGATGGTCCGCTGATCACCCTTGATGGTGAGCTCCGCCCATCGCGCGTCGAGGTCCTGAGCCAGCTTGTCCTGCATGGCCACGGGATCGGCACAGTCGATTTCGAAGGCTGCGGCATACAGGTCGTAGTACTTCGCGTCATGCCGGTGCGCTGCGGCGTTGCTGAGCAGTTCGGCCAGTTTCGGCGGCGTACCACGGCTGTTGTGGGCAGGGGCACCTGCCTGCGACACACCGCCGGACCGGGCGAGGGCATCCGCTCGGTCACGTGAGAGCAGCACCAATGCGATGAGGAGCTCCCGGGACGGACCGGGACTGTGCAGCGCCGGTTCGACGACCGCGTCGATCTCGTCGTCCTGCAGCTCTCTGAGCAGGCGGTAACCCAGATATGCCTGCAGGATGCTGTGCGGGAAACGAACCCGGTTGGCGCAGCCGTAGACCAGTCCGAGGAGTTGGCCGTTGGCGATGTACCGCCCCAGCTCGGTTCGACACTCGTGGGGGTACTCCAGGACGTTGAGCCAAGGCTCCGACCGGCCGACCTTCCGACTCAGCACACCCCATATCGCGTCGCGTTGAGCCGGGGAGACGGAGAGCCGGATCCCGTTCCCCTGGTGGTTGCCCGTCACCTTGTGATCGTCCTGGGACTTCATGCGCTCACAGAGGTCGTCCACGTGCGCACTGACGAAGTCGTCGAACGTCACCTCGAGGCTGTCCTGCAACAGTCCAAGGCAGGCCAGTGCCGACACGACCCAGATGGTCTCCCGGCGCTCCCTGCGGTCCATCACCAGATTGTCGAAAATGCGGCCGTCTTCGATGGCCTGACGGTAGGTGTCCAGAAGCCCGAGTCTGAGAGTGGCGCGGTCGTTGCTGCGTGTGTCCATGCGGTGGTGTCCGTCACGGAGCGTCAGGTGTTCCAGCAGTCCGCGCTGCTGGAGCAGATGGGCGATCCGCAGATAGATCGGCGAGTCCACGACCTCGGCGGTCTCCACCACCCAGTCGAGGCGCCGTTCGTCCAGCTCACCGGAGTCTCGTATCAGGTATTCCAGGGCCGCTTCCTCGCTCAACGGCTCCATGTCGGCGATCGCGGCCCGGGTACCCTCGAGCGGCGCGTGCGGGCGCGAGGCGATGACCAGCGGCAGCTTCTGGCGATCCGCGCGGTCGATCGCCCGCCGGATGATGTTGTCGCGGTCTTCCTGGAACTTGTCGTCGAGGAGGGCCTCTTCCAGGCCGTCGGCGATGACGACGACTTTGTCATCGAGCCTCAGCTGCCGCCAGGTCTTGTCGATGTTGCTGCCGGCGAGCACACTTTGGTCCGTCTCTTCCTCGAAGCGGCGCCGTGCCATTTGCTCGAAATCGAGTTCACCGTCCTCTTTCATGTCGCGCAGTCTTATGGGCACGGGAACAGCGGACTGCTGCGCGAGCATCCGAGTGAGTTCCACCAGAACGGCGGTCTTGCCGACGCCTACGCCGCCCACCAGTAGATAGGGCTTCCTGGTCTTCCGGTTGCGAAGGGTCTGGGCGATGACCTGGGACAGTTCGCGGCGCCCGACGATCCGGTTGACCAGGGTTCCGGCTGTGGGGACCAGTTCATGGGGATGGTTGCGGGCCTTGTCGACGAGCGGCTTCTTGGTCCTGTGGTACCAGTACAGAAGGAAGAAGGCCAGGAGCAGGGAGCCGGTGAGAACGGGGCCGACGATGTGGGAGATGGCGTCGAACCATGCGGACTCGAGCCATTTCTTATTGGGATGCTTCGGCTCCACGTACGAGAAAACGGCCACTGTCACCCAAACCACACCCACGGCCGTCCCGACAAAGGCGTATATCCGCAGCAGTGGGCCGAGTGAGGACACTCCGGGGCGCCAACTCCGATTCGGCGCAATGCTCCTGTGCGCTTCCCTCTCGGTCCTGAACGTCCGCCACTTCTTGCTCGTCGCCCCTGAGAGCCGGGACCACCACCGTCTCGGATACAGGGTGTACCAGGGGGCGCTGTGGGGTCGCTCCTTGCCTTCCGGATGGCGGATGACCTTGGTGGGCATGAGGTCCGCTCCCTCCGCGCAGCACGTTGTGGGCGGGCGGATGCGTTCCAGGCTCCCCGCTGCCACAGCGCGATATCCGCTGGCAGGTATGCCTTCGTTTCCATGAAAGCACTGGTGGACAGGACCGCAACATGACCATCGCTCCGGCGGAGACCGCCATCGGTGAGCATGCCGGCAGAGGATTCTGATGGGTCATCAGGCCTCGGTGGCGCAGGTGGGACCAAAGTGATCAAGGAGTGCTCTCCTGCCGGTCATCTCGATCGGCGATCATGATGGATCGCGCGTATCGTTGGTGATGCGGCAGTGGTCTGCGCGCCAGGCGTTGCCCGCAGCGATACGAATTCGCAGCTTGATCATCGAAATTTCCGTGAACGATGTGCGCCTTCTTGCGCCGTTCATCCGGCTGGATCATGCCGGAATCCCTTTCCATACGCGTGCCCGGGGCGCCTACCGCCGGTCGGTTCCGACGGGTCCGCTCCATGGACAACGGAGTTGCGTAACCAGGGAGTTCAGAAGGGTCTGAGCCTGCCACACCCGCACACCTGACACCCCGGTCCCGGCCGAGGCTGGCAGAGGAGGAGTGACTGCCTCATGTACGCGAAGTTCCCCGAGGGCGCGGCCCAGCGCACCGACCCCCTGGCGGCGGCCGAGGTCGTCTACGACGCTGTCGTCGTCGGCGGCGGGATCTCCGGCGCCCTGATCGCCTTGCGGCTGAGCAATGCCGGCAAGAGAGTGCTGATGCTCGAAGCGGGCCCGGCCGAGGACCTCACCCTGAGGGGCTATGAGGCTTATCTGAACCGGTTCTACTCGGCCATCGGCAAGGACAACCAGGCCCCCTATCCCGTCGTCCCGAACGCCCCGATGCCCCGCGGCTCCGATGTCCGGCGTATCACGCCGGGTGCGCCCGACGCCTCGGGCTACATCGTCCAGAGCGGCCCCTTTGCCACCGACACGACCTACACCAGGGTCCTCGGCGGCACCACCATGCACTGGGAGGGCAAGACGCTGCGGATGCTGCCGGAGGACTTCCGCATGCGCACGCTCTACGGCGAGGGGGAGGACTGGCCGCTCACCTACGAGGACCTCGCCCCGTACTACAACGAGGCCGAACGCGAGATCGGCGTCTCCGCCGACGTGGAGGACCAGGCCTACCTCGGGATCACCTTCGACGAGGGCTACGTGTTCCCCATGAAGGGGCTGCCCCTGTCCTACCTGGACCGGACGGTCGCCAAGGACCTCGACGGGATGCCGGTCGAACTCGACGGGGAGGAACGGGAGCTTCGGGTCCGCCCGTTCCCACAGGGCCGGAACGGCATACCGAACCCGGCCTACGACGGCGGGAAGGGATATGTGCCGACCGGCGCGGTCAGCGCGTACCAGGTCGAGGTCGGCGAGCGGTGTCAGGGCAACGACAACTGCGTGCCCATCTGCCCGGTGCAGGCCAAGTACAACGCCGGCAAAACCCTCGCCCTGGCCCTCCAGAGCGGGCGCGTAGACCTGGTGGCGCAGGCGGTGGCTCACAAGGTGCACGTCGACGAGCGCACGCGCCGGGTGACCGAGATCGAGTACCGGCACTACGACCGGCCCGACAGTCCCGGCTTCAACACCGTGAGGGCCCGCGGCCGGCTGTTCGTCCTGGCCGCCAATGCCGTGGAGAACCCCCGGCTGATGCTGGCCTCCGGGCTGCATGGTTCGAGCGGGATGATGGGGCGCAACTTCATGGACCACGCCTACCTGTTGGCGTGGGGCCTGCTGCCGGAGGTGGCCGGTACCTTCCGGGGCACGATCTGCACGGGCGGCATCGCCGACCTGCGCGGCGGCCGCTTCCGCAGCCGCCAGGCGGCCTTCACCATCGACATCCACAATGACGGCTGGGGATGGGCCCGGGGCGCGCCGATGACCGACCTGATCGGCCTGGTGGACTCCGGCGGACGCTACGGCGAGTCCCTCCGCCAGGCGCTGGTGGACAAGGTGTCCCGTCAGCTTCAGCTGGCGTTCATGGTCGAGGTCCCCGCCAACCCGAGCAATCGGATCACGGTGAGTCCGGACTTCACCGACAAGCTCGGGAACATGCGGCCCGTCCTCACCTACGACATCCCCGAGTACACGATGCGGGGGGTGGCGTACGCCCGCCAGTTGTCGAAGCGGATCTTCGCGCGCCTGGGGGCCGAGGACCACACCGTGTACAACCCGAACTTCTGGGGCTACGCCGTCCACGACGGCGAGGGGTACGAACTGCGCGGGGGCAACCACCTCGCCGGCACGCATGTGATGGGCCGCGACCCCTCGACCTCGGTGGTCGACTCGGATCAGCGGTGCTGGGACTACGAGAACCTCTACATGGTCGGCGGGGGCAGCATGCCCACGGTGGGCACGTCGAACGTGACGCTCACCGTCGCCGCCCTGTGCCTGCGCAGCGTCCGGGCCATGCTGGCCCAACTCGACTCCGAGACCGCACCGATCGACATTTCCGCCGATCGGCACCACGCGGCGTCCCTCTCAGGGGAGGTGTCCAGGTGATCGCGTCGACCATCGAGAACCGTGACGACCTGATCCGCTACCTGAACGCGGCGATGGCGCTGGAGCACGGGACCATCCCGACGTACCTGACCGCGTACTACTCCATACGCTCCACCACCAACTCCGACGCCGCCCACATCATCCGGGTCGCCGCGGTGGAGGAGATGCTGCACCTGACCCTCGTCGCCAACGTCCTGAATGCCATCGGCGGGGAGCCCGACCTGACCCGACCCGGCTTCGTGCCGTCCTATCCGGCCTACCTGCCGGACGGGGAGAGCGACTTCACCGTCGACCTACGGCACTTCTCTCCCGAAGCGGTGGAAACGTTCTGCAAGATCGAGCGACCGGGCAGGGCTCCCAGCGCCGACGAGCGGCTGGTGAAGACACCCGACGACAGGACTCCGCTCATGGTCTCCAGCCCCACGACCGAGGGCATGCGCTTCTACAGCATCGGCGAGTTCTACGAGGAGATCATCGAAGGGCTCGAAAAGGTGGCGGCCGACGACCCCACGCTCTTCCGCGGGGATCCGGCCCGGCAGATGGGGCCCGAGTACTTCTACTCCGGCGGCGGAGACGTGATCGTCGTCTCCGACGTGGAGTCGGCCCAGCGGGCACTGCGCTTCATCGCCGCACAGGGCGAGGGCCTGGACTCGGGTATCTACGACGCGGACGGGGAGTTGGCCCACTACTACCGGTTCCGGCAGCTCCAGCTCGGGCGCTACTACCAGGCGGGCGACTCCCCTGACGCGCCTTCGGGGCCCGCGCTGCGCATCGACTGGGACGACGTGTACAAGGTGAAGACGAGCGCCCGGCTGGCCGACTACCCGGCGGGATCGGAACTCGCCCGCGTCGCCCGTGACTTCAACGCCGACTACGCGGCCTTCCTCGCCCTGCTCACCAAGGCGTTCAACGGACAGCCGGAGCTGTTGCAGGATGCCGTCTGCGAGATGTTCCGCCTGCGCGACGGGTTCAACCGCCTGATCTGCAACCCCCTGCCGGGTAGCGGCGGCCTGCACGCCGCTCCCACCTTCGAGATTCCGGCCGAGACCGGACCGGATCCGCTGGCCTCAGCGGGTGCCGGCGAGACACCCCGGGTGGTGACGTGATGACCGCCCCGCCGTTCGAGGACTTCCTCTGCCTCTCGGTCGACCTCACCGCCTTCGAGGCCACCGATCTGCTCGGCACCGGCATGGCCCACAAGTACCTGGCGAAGGTGCGGGCCGCCTGCGGTGACGAGGCCCTGACCGGCCTCCTGGCGGCCCACCGGGCAGCCCGGACGGATGCGGCCGGTGACGCCGGAAGTCCCACCCGAACCCCACTCGACCGCGACCTGCTGGACCGGGCTCTGCGCCACCGCATCTTCAGTGACGACCGCCTCGGGCCGGTGGCGCGCAACATCATCAAGCTCTGGTACGCCGGGATGTGGTACGCGCTGCCGCCCGAGTGGACCGACCGCTACGGGGCCGGTACGGCGGTGGGGACGTCCACGGTCACCGCCGCCTCCTACCAGGAGGGGCTGCTGTGGCGGGCCATCGGGGCCAATCCTCCGGGGGCCAAGGCACCCGGATACGGGTCCTGGGCCAAACCGCCCCGTATCGCGGAGCGTTACCTGAAAGGGGCGATGAGATGACGGATGTGGCTGACGGCCTCAGCCCGGACAAGGTGAAGCTCGGTGTCTGCTGCACCCTGTGGTGGAACGATGACTTCCCCACCATCGACGTCGGTATCTCCTTCGGCCAGGCCGTGAGCGAGATGGCCCTCGCCGGCTTCCAGGGCTGCAGCATCGGACACAAGTACCCGTCGGACGCCGACGAGCTCAAGGCAGCCCTCGATCTGCGCGGCCTGAGCGTGTCCGAGCCCTGGACGAGCACCTATTTCACGATCGGCAATATGCGGCAGAAGACGATCTCCGCCTTCGAGGAAACCCTGGCCCGTATCAGGGCGCTGGGCGGAACCGAGCTGGTCGTGGCTGAGTTCGGCGCCTCCTCGCACCTGCTGCCGGTGGATGTGTTCGCCAACCGGCCGGTCTTCACGGACGCCCAGTGGGACGCCTTGACCTCGGGCCTGAACGAGCTCGGCAGGATCGCCGACTCGGCCGGGATGAAGCTCAGTTATCACCACCACATGGGCACGGGAGTCATGAACCGGGCCGACATCGACCGGTTGATGGCCTCGACCGATCCGCACCTGGTCCACCTGCTGCTCGACACGGGACACATGGCCTTCGCCGGCGACGATCCGCTGGAGCTGGCCCGGGCGTACGCCGACCGCATCGGACACGTGCACCTGAAGAGCGTCCGGCCCGAGGTGGTCAGCCGGGTACGTGAGGAAGGCCTGTCGTTCCAGGAAGCCATCCAGCTCGGCGTGTTCACCGTGCCCGGAGACGGTGCGATCGACTTCCGGCCCATCCTCGAAGTCCTGGCCGACGCGCACTACCAGGGGTGGCTGGTCGTGGAGGCGGAGCAGGATCCGAACAGGGCCGTCCCGCTCGAGTACGCCAAGAAGGCCCGCGCATACCTCGCCGATGTCCTGGGGTGGTGACCATGAACGCGACACTCGGACGGGACGTGTTCTTCAGCTTCTTCATGTTCACGGCCGATCTGCGGCCACAGGACACGCGGTACACCCGCACACTGGTCAACCACCTCAAGGCCCTGACCGACATGGGCTACGACGGCTTCGACGTGCATATCGCGGCCCAGCCCACGACCGTCGATCACAAGCTCGAGGTCGACAGCTACCTGGGCCTCAAGAAGGCGTTCGAGCGGGCAGGACTGGGGGAGGCGAAGTTCACCACCAACGTCGGGACCACGCGGACCTTCGACCCGACGTCGCCTTATGAGGAGCAGCGTCGGCAGGCGCTGTCCTACCTCAAGTCACGCGTCGAGATCACCAGGGGCCTCGGCGGGGACTCGATCATGTCCGGACCGTTCATATACCCCTACGGGGTCTTTCCGGTCACGGACTCCGACGAGCCGATCTGGAGCGACGCCCTGCAGGACTGGATGAAACCGCGGTACGACGCGGCGCGCTCCGTCTTCGAGGAACTGGTGGAGTACGCCGCGGCGCGAGAGGTGAAGCTGGCCGTCGAGCCCGTCAAGAGCTGGGAGACGCCGCCGCCCAACATGGTCTCCGAGGTACTGGACTTCCTCGAAGGCCTCGAACACTCGCAGGGTGGCGTGACGATAGACACCGCGCAGGTCGTGATGGAAAGTCAGGGCCCGTCGGTGTTGAAGGAGAACGTCGCGCGGGCGGTACGGCAGGACCGGCTCTACTACGTCCATATATCCGCACCCGACCGGGGCGCGGTGAAGGACAGCTGGATCCCCTGGAACATCATCTCGGACGAGATCCAACCAGTCTATCGCGGGCCGTACCTGATCGAAGTGTTCAACGCCATCCCGCCGTTCGACAGCTCCATGCGCATGGCACGCCGGCGTTTCTGGCGACCCGGCGAGGACGAAGCGGTGCCCGGCAGGGACAGTGCTTACGACGTCGCCAGGGCCGCGCTGGACGAACTGCGGACGCAGACCGTATAACCCGGAGGCCTCGCATGCCGGCTCAGATGTCAGATCCCGTCATCATGGTCGTGAAGCAGACAGGCGATGTCCGTATTCACACCGTCGTCGCGTCCTTCGAAGACAACAACATCGCGAACGCCACCCACATCATCGAAACCCCGAACCAGCTGGTTCTCGTCGACGCGCAGTTCCTCGTCCCGTATGCGAGGGCGTTCAGGGACTACGCGGACAGCCTGGGCAAACCCATCGAGCGGCTGTATGTCTCTCACCGGCACCCTGACCACTGGTTCGGTCTGGGAACCGCGTTCGCCGACATCACGGTCCATGCCCTGTCCGAGACCATGACCTTCATCCAGGATCACGGGGAGGACTCGATAAGTGACCACTGGAAACTCGGTGATCTGGCCCCGGAGCGCGTAGTCGTTCCCAAGCAGGTCGCCAGTCCCGGCGAAGAGACGATCGACGGGGTGAGGTATGTCTTCGACCGGGTGACGGACACCGAAATCGACTACCACCTCACCATCAGGCTTCCTGACGTGGGCGCGTACTTCACCCAGGACCTGATCTACAGCGGCACCCATCTGTATCTGACGAAACACATGGGTCACTGGATCCGGGTCCTGCAGGAAATGCTGGTGTCGGAGTACGAGTTGTTCATGCCGGGCCACGGCCTGCCGGCGGACAAGAACGAAGTCGCCCGCAACGTCGAGTACCTGTCCGCCGCTCGGCAGGCGATCGGCGACGGGCTGACGGGCGACGCCTTCAAGAGCTTCCTGCTGCAGCGGTATCCCGAACGCAAGTGCCCGGGGATCTTCGACATCTACATGCCCCGACTCTTCGCCGGCGCGAGCGACTACTGATCACGGGAGGTGCTTCCACCATGACCGAGGGATGCACGGTAGGGCAGTACCTGGTGGACCGGCTCCGCCAACTCGGGCTGGACCACCTGTTCGCCATCGCGGGCGACTATTCGATCGAATGGTTGAACCGGTATGTCGCGCCGAACGGCATTGAGATCGTCGAGGAAGTCAACGAGGTGAACGCCGGTTACGCGGCGGACGGTTACGCGAGGCTGAAGGGGATCGGCGCCCTGTGCGTCACCTACTCCGCGGGCGCGTTGTGTGCCGTGAACGCTGTCGCCGGCGCCTATGTGGAGAAGGTGCCGCTCGTACTGATCAACGGCACACCGAGCGTGAAGAAGACCATCGTCTTCGAACAGACCGGCTTCAGCGCACATCACTTCATCAGCGGACGCGAGACGGATCTTCAGTCCTTCGAGCACCTGACGGTCGCGGCCATACGGATCGACAACCCCGATCTCGCCCCCACGCTGATCGACTACGCACTCACCCGGTGCATCAGCGAACGGCGCCCGATCTATATCGAGTTGCTCCAGGACATGGTCGACTTGGAGTGCGAGGCGCCGAGGGGTCTGCTGAAGCCCGCCAGGATCCTGTCGGACGAGACCAGCCTGGAGCAGTCGGTCGCACAGATCTGCGCACAGCTCGAAAACGCCGAGAACCCGCTCATCTGGCTGGGGGTGGAGATCGACCGGCTCGGTCTTCAGGACAAGGCCATGAGTCTGATCCAGCAACTCAACATCCCGTTCGTCACGGAACTCCTGAGCAAGTCCGTCCTTTCCGAAGACGATGAGCTGTTCGTCGGCGTCCTCGACGGCCAGGCGTCAGCGACGGCCGTGACGGACCTCGCCGGCACGGCGGACTTCATCCTGGCCCTCGGGGTGTGGCTGACAGACATCAACTCGTTGGGGTGGGCCCCGGACTACGACAAGACCGCGTTCGCCTCGTTCGACGCCGTCAAGTTCGGAACCTTCTTCGGCGGACAGGTCGCCCTGGAGCACCTCGTCGACGGCATCCTGGCCGAGAAGATCACGCCCAAAGTGCGGAAGGTCCCGGACATGCCGGCCCGCAGCGCACCGGTGGTGGGGGAGACGGATGTCATCACGTACCAGGGTTTCTACGACTACATCCAGCAGTACATCGACAGGAACACCATCGTCGGTGCCGACGCCAGCATGAACTACTTCGGAAGCCTGCTGCTCGATGTGCCGAACCCAGGAGGGTTCGTCGTCCAGTCGTCCTACTCGGCGATCGGCTACAGCGGGGCCGCCGCCACGGGTATCTGCCTGGCCAAGGGTCCCGACCAGAAGGTGATCGTCTTCTCGGGTGACGGCGGCTTCCAGATGACCGCCCAATGCCTTTCGACGCAGGCCCGGTTCGGCCTCGATCCGATCATCTTCGTCATCGACAACGGCGTCTACGCCGTGGAGCAGTGGCTCGCCGATGCGGGGGTCTACCACTCCGACAGGCCGTTCTACAAGCCGTGCGAGCTGCACCGCTGGAATTACAGCAAGCTGGCGGAGGTCTTCGGGTGCCGGGGGTGGGAAGTCGGCACCTACGGAGAGCTGAGGGACGCCGTGCGCGGTGCACAGGAGTATACGAGCGGCCCGTCCGTCATCCAGGTGCGCGTGCCCGAAAAGACGATCCCCGACAACGCGAAGTGGAAGAACCCGTAGCAGGGCGAAAAGGAGCGGGAGGAAACCCGCTCGAAAGGGGCGTCCCCATGGACAGCTACCCACTGATCGAGAACCACGGTCTCATCGGCGATCTGCAGACAGCCGCGCTGGTGTCCACCGACGGCGTGGTCGACTGGTTCTGCACCCCGCGGTTCGACTCGCCGAGCGTCTTCGGGGCGCTGCTGGACCGGGAGGAGGGCGGCCACTGCACGGTCCGGCCGGCGCATCGGACGCACACGGTCAAGCAGTTGTACCTGCCCGCCACGGCTGTCCTGGTGACCCGGTTCATCACCGAGGCGGGCGCCGGTGAGGTGGTCGACTTCATGCCCGTGACCGGTACGACGGTCACCGCCCGCCACCGCCTGGTGCGTCTGGTCCGCTGTGTGCGCGGCAGCATGACGTTCGAGGTGGAGATCGCCCCACGGTTCGACTACGGACGCAGCAAGCACGAGGTGCACATCTCCCAGCACGGAGCGGTCTTCGCCGGGGAAGACGGCACGGAGCTCACCGTGCACCCCATCCGTGAACCCGGGGACGACCGGCTGGCCGACTTGCTCACGGACCAGGGCGGCGACCTGCGGCTCTCCCTCACGCTGAAGGCCGGTCAACAGCGTGGGCTGGTGCTGGAGATGGGCGCCGGCGGACCGCCCACCGAGGTCCGCCTGGACGCGTACGAACGGCTCTTCGACGAGACCGTGGCGTTCTGGCGCTCCTGGATGGCACAGTCGCGCTACACCGGGCGCTGGCGCGAGATGGTGGAGCGATCCGCGATCACGCTGAAGCTCATGACCTTCGCTCCCAGTGGCGCGGTGGTGGCCGCTCCGACGGCGGCTCTTCCCGAGCAACTGGGCGGCGAACGCAACTGGGACTACCGCTTCACCTGGATCCGGGACGCCTCCTTCTCCGTGTACGCCCTGCTGGGGCTGGGCTTCACGGAGGAGGCTCAGGCGTTCATCGGATGGCTGACCGACCGGGTCAAGGAGCAGGCCGGCAGCGGCGGGGGCACGGGCCCGCTCAACGTCATGTACAAGGTCGACGGCTCCAGCGACCTCAACGAGCAGATCCTCGACCACTGGGAGGGCTACGCGGGCTCCCGGCCGGTACGCATCGGCAACGGCGCCGCGACACAGCTCCAGCTGGACATCTACGGCGAGGCACTGGACAGCATCTACTTCGCGCACCAGCGCGGATTCCAGATAGGCCACGCCGGATGGACCGCGATGCGCGCCAACCTGGACTGGCTGGCCAACCACTGGGACCAGGCGGAGGAGGGCATCTGGGAGACCCGCGGCGGGCGCCAGGACTTCACCTACGGCCGGGTCATGTCGTGGGTGGCCTTCGACCGTGCCCTGCGCCTCGCCGAGTCGAAGGGCTGGCCGTCGGCGGCCGGGCGGTGGCAGACGGAGCGCGACGCCGCCTACGAACAGGTCATGGCCAAGGGGTGGAACGAGGAGCGGCAGGCCTTCGTCCAGCACTACGGCAGTGACGTACTGGACTCCTCGCTGCTGCGCATGGCGACCGTAGGGTTCCTCAGCCCCGAGGATCCTATCTGGGCATCGACCCTGGACGCCTTCGAGCGCGAACTCGTCAGCGACAGCCTCGTCTACCGCTACAACCCGGAAGCATCTCCCGACGGTCTGCGCGGTTCCGAGGGCACCTTCTCACTGTGCACATTCATGTACGTCGACGCCCTGGCCCGTGCGGGGAGGGCGGACAAGGCGCGGCTGGTCTTCGAAAAGATGATGGGATACGCCAACCATCTGGGCCTGTACTCGGAGGAGATCGACCCGACGGGCCGTCAACTGGGCAACTTCCCCCAGGCGTTCACGCACCTCGCGCTCATCGACGCGGCGCTCACCCTCGACGGGGTGCTCGGCGGGCAGTAGGCAACTACGACACGACTGTCAGTGCCGTGGTCTAGGGTCGCCCGCATGACCGAGCCCTCCTTCCTCACGGCCGTGCGCGAGTCCTACGACACGGTCGCCGCCGACTACGTCGAGCGCGTCCCGCTTCCCACCGAGATGGACCCGTTGTCTCGCGCGATGCTGGCGGGGTTCGCCGAACTCGTACGGACGGCCGATCTGGGACCGGTCGCGGACCTGGGGTGCGGCCCCGGCCGGGTGACGGCGCACCTGGCGGGGCTGGGGGTGTCCGCCTTCGGCATCGATCTGTCGCCGAAGATGATCGAACTGGCCCGCTTCGCCTATCCCAACCTGCGGTTCACCACGGGCTCGATGACCTCGCTGGAGCTGAAGGGCGACGAGCTCGGCGGCATCCTGGCCTGGTACTCCACCCACCACACGCCCCCGCAGTGGCTTCCGGCGGTGTTCGCCGAGTTCCACCGCACGCTCGCGCCCGGCGGCCACCTGTTGTGGGGAGGCCATGTCGGCGACGAACGGCTGCAGCCGACCCAGGGCTATGGCCGTCCGGTGTCCTACGAGTCGTACCTCCTGCCCCTGGACCGCATCGTCGACCTGATGAGGCAGGCCGGACTCGTCGTCACCGCGCGGCTGGAGCAGGAGCCCGAGGGACGGGTGAAGAGACCGCACGCCTGTCTGCTGGCCCGCAAACCCGCAAGGGTCTGAGGAGGCTCGCTCTGCACACCTCCGGCCCCGAACTCACGGGTCGTCACCGACTTGCAGAATGACCTGCTGAGAAAGATGCTGGAATCATCAGGTCGGGCATTCCACCAGTTCTGCGACACCGTGGTGGCGATCAACGTCACGCCGCCGACCTCTTCCTCCTTCGCCCGACCGCCGGCCGACGGCTGGGCATGCGCTCGCCCTCATGGTGGCGGACACGCGTCGGAGGAGACACCATGACCGCGCCGGCCGACAGCGGGACAACCGTGCCCCGCTACTGCAACCAACCACCGCAGACGCAGCCCGAGTTGCGTCCTGACCTGAGCCCGAACCGTTCGAGGGCCATACTCCTGTCGCGGGCCAAGTGGATCAACGGCACCGTGCTGCACTACGCCTTCCTCGACCAGGGCGGTGACATCGGAGGCCCGGAGCAACTGGACGAGGTCCGGCACGCCTTCCAGGTCTGGAAGTCCCTCGGCGTCGGTCTGGACTTCCAGGAAGTGTCCGATCCCGGTGACTCCGAGATCCGTGTCCTGTTCCGGGAGAGCGAGGGGTCCGCCTCGTACGTCGGCCGGGACAACCTGGGCATCGGCACCACCGAGCCGACCATGACGTTCGGCTGGGACCTGACCACTCCGTACGGCAAGGCCACCGCGCTGCACGAGATCGGGCACGCGATCGGCTTCGCCCATGAACACCAGAACCCGTTCGCCGGCATCGTCTGGAACGACGAGAAGGTCTACGCGGACCTCGGTGGACCGCCCAACAACTGGCCGCACGAGGTGACGTTCAACAACATCCTGCGCAAGCTGTCGCAGAACGAGGTGACAGGTTCCACGTGGGATCCGGACTCCATCATGGAGTACAGCTTCGGACCCGGACTCATCGTGCGTCCGGAGGCCTACCGCCAGGGCATCCCGGAGGCACTGGCCCTGTCCGCCACGGACAAGGAGCGTGTGCTCCAGTGGTACCCGACGCTGGCAGCCCGCCCGACGAGACTCGAGCCGTTCCAGTCCGCCCCGCTGCAGCTCGCCACGGGAGGTCAGGCGGACTTCGAGATCGTTCCGCCGGAGACCCGGAGCTATCAGGTCGGTACGTTCGGGCACAGCGACGTCGTCCTGGCCCTGTTCGAGGAGACCGCCGACGGTCTGCGGTACGTGACGGCCGACGACGACAGCGGACAGGACCGCAACGGACGCCTGGACGTCAAGCTCGTGAAGGACCACCGCTATGTTGCGCGGGCCCGCCAGTACTCCAGCTGGGGCAGCGGCTCGATCGCGCTGATGTACTGGTGAGTGGGCGAAGCGAGAACGGTGACAGGGGCCCGGTCTGGGCGGCCCACGGGCGCGCTGAGCGCCGCGATGATGACCGTGTCCGCGGCTGCGACCGGATCCGTACCGTCCGCTCGGAGAGGTGGTGACCCGACTGTCTGCCTGTCACCGCGATCCCGCGGCCGTCAGCGTCGCCGTGATGGGCTCGAGCGCGGCGATGAGTTCGTCGAGCTCGGCGGGGGACAGGGCCTCGTAGGGCGGGGCGGCGAGCTCGTCGGTGAGGGCTTCGATGCGTTGCTTGGTGGCGCGGCCGGCGTCGGTGAACCGGCCGTCGGTGTCGACGAGCCCCCGCATCCGCAAGCCGTCCATGACCGCGGCCAGCCGCTCCTTCGGCAGGTGATGGACCCGCCCGAACGACTCCGGCGGGTGGATGCCCTGCTCCAGCGCGGAGAGGATATGGGCCTCCGTGCCACCGATGCGGGCGCCGACGAGGGCGGCGATGTGCCCGTCGCCGCGGTGCTCGCGCAGCATGGTCGCGGAGTGCCACAGCCGGGCGACCGGGTCGCTCGGCACGGGCAGGGTGCGCATCCCGGCGTACATGACCCGGCCCTCGGTGGGGGCGCTCGTCGCGGCCTTGGTGGTCAGGTCGGCGGCGCGCAGCAGGCCCGGGGAGCCGGCGAGTTCCTCGCCCAGGATGCGTCGTAGCGAGGCCGCGCTGCCTCGCTCCCGAGCGGCGACGGACGCCTCGGGCGGGATCGTCTCCCACGCGCTGGGGATGTGCCGGGCCGCCTCGCCGTCGGCGAAGTTGTAGAAGGCCGCGTGCACGACCTGGGCCGGTACCCGCCCCAGCGGCGCGGCGCGGCTGGCGAAGTAGCCGTCCCAGTAGGTGCGGTGGCCGAGTGCGGCCAGTTCCTCGTTGCACTCGTCGGCGAAGAAGGTGACCAGGCAGATCGGCTCCAGGAGCTCGAACATGCGGCGGGCGATGTCGGTCGTCGCATGCGAGTGCGCCTTGATCATCGGATTCTCCATTCGTCTCGTTGTGCCGGGATGGACCTTCCGGCACAACGAAACTCATCGGTGAGCGAACCGAGGAAGGTCAGATGTCGAGCAGGTCCCGGGTCCGTACCGGACCGCCCGACTCGAAGGACCGGTTCGCGGCCAGCCCGGTCACCAGGGAGCGCGCCCCGTCGACGGCGTCGGCCGCCCGACCGAGCGGGTCGGCCTGGCGCTCACCGAAGAGATTGGCGAGCATCCGGGCGTCCCCTCCGCCGTGTCCCCCTTCGCCGGTGTGGACCGTGATCTCGCGCGGCGGCTCCCAGAAGCGCCGCAGGGTCAGTTCCGTGCGCCCGGCCGTGTCACCCACCGCGTCCCCGTGCAGTACGGCGGTGTCGCGCCGGACCTGCACCTCCGAGCGTGTCCAGGTGGACTCCTCGACCAGAAGCTCAAGGCGCCCCTCGCTGCCGTTGAAGGAGATGCGGTACCCCTCCCAGGGGGCGTACGCGGTGAGGTGGTAGGTGAGCGTGGCCCCGGACTCGTAGCGCACCAGCACCGCCATGTCGTCCTCGATCGTCACCCCCGGCCCGAAGACGTTCTGGTCGCGCCGGTAGCCGTCCGCGGCCTCCGCGTCCAGGTACAGGGCGGTGAGCAGCGGAGAGTCCGCCAGGTGTACGGCGAAGGGGTCGTCCTGTGCCGAGGGGGCGCCGTGGGCCCGCGTGTAGTCACGGGCAAGACCCCGTCGCCGGCCCGCCTCGTCGCCGTAGAAGAAGAGCCCGCCCTGCGCGTACACGGTCTCGGGTTCGGTGCCCAGCCACCAGTTGACCAGGTCGAAGTGGTGGGTGGCCTTGTGCACCATCAGGCCGCCGGAGTTGGCCTTCTCGCGGTGCCAGCGGCGGAAGTAGTCGGCGCCGTGGCGCAGGTCGAGGAGCCATTCGAAGTGGACGGAGCCGATCTCGCCGATCTCGCCGGCCGCGATGGTCTCGCGGACCGCCGCGTGCACCGGGTTGTAGCGGTAGTTGAACGCGACCCGCACCTCGCGGCCGGTGCGCCGCTGGGCGTCGAGGATGCGGCGGGCGCGGTCGGCGTCCGTCGTCATGGGTTTCTCGGTGACCACGTCGCAGCCCGCCTCCAGGGCCTGCACGATGTAGTGGTCGTGGGTGCGGTCCACGGTGCACACGACGACGAGGTCGACGCGTTCGCGGCGCAGCATCTCGGTGAAGTCCTCGGCCGTGTAGGCGGGGACCGAGGCGCCGATCCACTCGTTGTGGACGGCCATGCGGTGCGGGTTGACATCGCAGAAGCCGACCAGCTCGACGCGGTCCGCGTAGGGACCGGCGAGTGCCGCGGTGAAGAGCCGGGCGCGGGCGCCCAGTCCCACCACGGCGCAGCGGCGGCGTGCGGTGTCGGAAGGCATGGGCTCTCCATAAGGTGTCGTGCGGCCCGGGAGGGCCGGGTGCGGCTGACGGGGTCCTGCCTTCGTAGGCCTCACTCCACGTCGGCGACGACGGAGCCGACCCGTTCGGCCAGGCCCGGGTCTCGGCGGACCAGGAGGGTCGCGTAGCCGACGGCGAGGAGCAGGGCCGCGAGGGCCGCGACCGGGAACCAGTTGTACGGGGCGGGCTGGCCGGGCTTGGCCAGGTAGTAGAGCGGCACCAGGATCGCCAGGGCGCCGAGCGCCGGCAGCACCAGGTGGCGGACGGTGCGGAACTCCTGCGGGCGGTAGCGCCGGTAGTAGAAGGGCAGGGCGATGTTGGAGGCCAGGTAGACCACCAGGATCAGGATGGTGCCCAGGGTCGAGGACTCGGTGAAGAAGACCACGGGGTCCATCGGACCGCCGTCGGCCCCGAGCAGATGGCCGAGGCCCCAGCCGCCGATGATCAGCAGGGCGGTGACGGCGAAGGTGACGATCGCGTTGTTCGGCGTACGGCGCACGGGGTGGACGTAGCCGAAGAAGGACGGCAGCAGTCCCTCGCGGCCGGCGTTGAACACCAGCCGCGCCTGGGAGTTGATGCCGGCGATGAGTACGCCGAGGGTGGAGGTCAGGCCGCCGACGTAGGCGAGGAAGGCCAGTGCGCCGAGGGTGTCGTGGGCGACGTCGATGAAGGGGATGGCCGAGTCGCCGAGCCGCTGGACGTCGTAGTCGAAGCCGGTGACGGTGGCGTAGGAGAAGAGGATGTAGCTCGCCGTCATGATGCCCACGGAGGAGAACACGGCGCGGCCGACGTTGCGCCGCGGGTTCTCCGTCTCCTCCGCCAGGGCCGCGGAGTTCTCCCAGCCGACGAAGAGGTACACGGCGAGCGGGAAACCGGCGGCCAGGCCCCTGAGGCCGTGGTGGATGTGGTCGGGCAGGAACGGCGCGGCGGACAGGTTGCCGCGGTGTTCGACGAGGGCCGCGACCGAGACCACGACGAGGACCAGCATCTCCACGGCGAAGAAGTAGCCGGCCCACTTGGTGGAGACGACGATGCCGCGCAGCATCAGCACCACCGACGCGCCGGTCAGCAGCAGGGTCCAGATGATCCAGGGGATGTCGACGCCGGTGTAGTGGTGCAGCGTGATCTGCACGAAGCCGCCCGAGATGGCGATCACGGAGGCCATGGCGATGATGTAGCCGAGGCCGGCCAGCAGGGCGGTGGTCACGGCGCTGACGGGGCCGAAGGTCTTGCCGACGAAGGTGATGAAGCTGCCCGCCGAGGGGTGCGCCCGGGAGAACTGGGCGAGGGTGTTGCCCAGCAGCGCGACGGCCACGCCGGCGGTGAGGATGGTCAGCGGGGAGGCGACGCCCGCGGTGGTGGCGAGGAAGGCGAAGCCGAAGAAGAAGCTCATGGCCGGGCCGACGTTGGCCATGGTGGCGGCGGCGATGTCCGCCATGCCGAGCACGCCGCCGCGCAGCCGCTGGGGCGGGCCGGCGGTTTCGGTGTCGGGCATGACGGTGGCTCCTCGTAAGGGGTCGGTGCGGTGGCGGTTTCGGTGTCGGGGGCTTGGGCGGGCGTCAGGTCGTTCCGGCGTTGCGGTGGGCCTTGACCGCGGCCACCGCGGGGGCCATGGCGCCGCGGGCGAGTTCGTCGAGCAGGTCGGAGTGGTGGCGGTTGCGTGCCCGTACGACGTCGGGGGTCGGGGCGGGCAGCAGCAGGCACTGGCGGCCGAGCAGGTCGGCGGCGAACTCGCGGATGCCGGGGCCCCCGAGCGCCTCGGCGAGGTCGAGGTGGAAGCGGGTCTCCAGTTCGAGCAGGTGGTCCGGTGCGTCGGTCCGGTCCAGTTCGTCGGTCACTGCCCGCAGCCCGTCGAGCCGGTCCTGCGGCACCTCGCCCACGGCGTGGGAGACGAGACCGCATTCCAGCAGCGCGTGGACGGCGTCCAGTGAGGCCGCCTCGTCGGGGTCGTGCATCACGGCCACGACGGTGTCCCAGTCCTGGGCGACGAAGGTGCCGCCGGCCCTGCCGCGCCGACGGTCCAGCAGACCGTCCTGGCACATGCCCTCCAGGGCCCGGCGGACGGTGATCTCACCGATGCCGAGTTCCTCGGCCAGGACGCCGACGTCGGGCAGCCGGTCTCCCGGTGTCTCGGACCTCAGGCGCACCCGCAGGGCGATCCGTGAGCGGACGAGTTCCGATCCGGTCTGTCCTCTGCCGGGCAGGGCGCGGACGTCGAGCACCCCGGAGACGAACTTCCCCGCTGTCTTGGCCACGACGTCACCTTAACCGCCTGCTGAGCGGGGTCACGGCCCGCGTGAGATGTGCATGGGGCTCCTACGGACGTAGCGGCTCCGCGTTGCACGTAAAATAGAGCACGATGAACAGTTAAACAAGACTTGTTCTTTTGGATCGTACTGAACTAATTTCCCGGTCACCGTCCCCACTCCTCTCATGGATGTCGCGATGACCTCAACGCTCACCCAGAGTCCTCCCACCGAACCCGGCCTGAAGCCGGGGCTCAAGAACCGGCACCTGTCGATGATCGCCATCGGCGGTGTCATCGGCGCCGGCCTCTTCGTCGGCTCCGGCTCCGGCATCGCCGCCGCCGGCCCCGGCATCCTCGTCTCGTACGCGCTCGTCGGCGTCCTCGTCGTCCTCGTGATGCGCATGCTGGGCGAGATGGCAGCGGCCAACCCCACCTCGGGCTCGTTCTCCGCCTACGCCGACCGGGCGCTGGG
>NZ_JBEXPK010000099.1:0-25157 GCF_040612015.1 Streptomyces sp. NPDC006476
TTCAGGGCCCGGCTGGCCGAACAGGACGGCGCCGCCGACCGGCTGCTGCAGATGATGCTGGACCGGCTGAGGCAGGCCGGCCTGCTCAGGGCCGGGGGCCGGCAACGTACGGATGCCACCCATGTGCTGGCCGCGGTGCGGACCCTCAGCCGTCTGGAACTGGACGGCGAGACGCTGCGCGCGGCGCTGGAGGAGCTGGCCGAGGCCGCACCCGCCTGGCTGTCGCCGCTGATCGAGCCGGAGTGGGCCAAGCGGTACGGGCGCCGGGTGGAGATCGGCAAGCTGCCGGGCGGGAAGGCGGCCGTGACCGCACGGGCCGAGGAGTTCGGCCAAGACGGCCAGAAGATCCTCACCGCGGCCTGGGCCGCCGGCGCCCCACCCCGCCTGCGGCTGCTGCCACAGGTGGAGATCCTCCGCCGGGTCTGGGTCCACCACTACTACTGGGATGCGGAGGGATTACTGCGCTGGCGGGACGGCCATGCCCTGCCGCCCGCCTCGCTGCGGTTCGACTCCCCCTACGACACCGACGCGCACTACTGCGTCAAACGGGACACCGCATGGAGCGGATACCGGACGCATGTCACGGAGACCTGCGACGAAGAACGCCCCGAGCTGGTGGTCCATGTCGCCACCACCATCTCCGCCGTCCAGGACATCGAGCTGACCGACACCATCCACGACGAGCTCGCCGAGCGGCAGTTGCTGCCCGCTGAGCATGTCGTCGGTTCCGGCTACGTCTCCCCGGCACGCATCGAGCGGGCGCGGCGGGTGCACGGCGTCACTCTGCTCGGCCCGGTCGTCGCCGACCACAGCAGCCAGGCCAAGGCTGCATCGGGCTTCGGCAAGGCGGTCTTCACCATCGACTGGGACAACGAGCGGGCGATCTGCCCACGTGGGGCCGCGAGCGTGTCCTGGACCGAGTTGCGGATGAAGGGGAACACCTATCTGCAGGCCCGGTTCGCCGAGGCGGACTGCCGGTCCTGCCCGGACCGGACACGGTGCACGTCCTCCGCGACCCGGCCCCGCTCAGTAGCAGTGCTGCCCCGGCCGCTGCATGAGATCCAGACGCAAAACCGGCTCGACCAGCAGAGCGAGCAATGGCAGCGCCGTTACGCGATCCGCGCCGGTATCGAGGCCACCCTCTCCCAGAACGTCCGGGCCCACGGGCTGCGGCGGTCCCGCTACCGCGGTCTGGCCCGCACCCACGTCCAGCACGTCCTCACCGCGATGGCCTGCAACGTCGCCCGAATCGCCGACTGGATCGACACCACACCCAGAACACGACGCCGGGCCACCCACTTCCGCACACTGTGCTCAGCCACCGCATGACCTGCCCAACATCACCAACAGAGTCACGGCATTGGCCCTAGCCACCAGCCGAGGCAGCGGGCGGCGTCCAGGGTGATGGCCTGGTGAAGAGGGTGCCCGTAGACGCGGGCGAAGGCGGTGATGCGTCGTTGGTCGGACTCGCCCGGTTCGATCGCGATCACCTGTACCGCGACATGATCGGCTCCTGCCTCGACATGGGCCTGGAGCTGTTGACGATGATGTCCAGGTCGCCCCAGAACACGAGGTCGTCGACGATGCGGTCGCTGCCGGAGGCGATCTGCTCCTGCGAGTAGCCCAGCCAGCGGAACTTCGCGACGTTGTACGGCCCGCGGCGATGTCACTCCGTGCGCGTCCGACCGTTCTTGAGCACCCGTAATAGTCGCTGTAGGGAATTTCCACCTTGAACACCAGGCGTTATACCTGGATCAGGGTGCAGAACCAGTGCAGGCCGGAGGACATGCCGGCCAATGCCACGTTGTCGCCTGGCGTGAACGTTCCGCGGTCGGTGTAAATGTCGAGACACACCAAAGGGTCCAGGCCACCGAAGTGGCCGAGTTTCGCGGCGAGGGCGGCGTTGGTCCTATCGAGAGGAACACCCAGCACGTCTGCGACACGGCGAAGGGTGACCTGGTTGGAGTGCAGAAGGATGACCTTGGTCAGATCCGAGCGTTCCATGCCGGCTCGTTTGCAGGCACCGTCGACAGCGTCGGCGATGCGTGCGTCGGTCATCCTGGCGTACTCGGCGAAGGGTTGTGCTGCTCCCTCGAAGAAGTCGAAGATGGCTCTGGCCGGGTCGATGCCCCGGTTACTCCGCCCTGGTGGGGGAGTGGGGGCGGCCCTGCCGCCGTACTCCAGCCGGAAGAAGTCGGCGTAAGCGGGGTCGGTCAGCTGCTCGCTGGCCAGCCACCGCAGGGACGTGTGGCCTCGTCGCAGTACTACGGCGACGGCGCCGTCGCTGTCGGCGTTGGTGCCGTTGCCTAGACGGTTGACGTGCTCTTCACAGATCAACTCGGCCGACACCAGCAGAACGGTCTGCAGCTCGCTGCGGATGGAGAAGAGACCGGCGATGTATTCGAAGGCCTGGACTGCGGAAAGGCAGCCCTGGGCGAGGGACAGAGTCGGAACGTCCCGCAGGCCCAGATCACGGGCGACCGCCGCGGAGAGGTCCCATTGGAGGTATTCGGGCACGTTACTGCTCACGACCACCAGGTAATCGACCTGGGAGAGGTGTAGTCCTGCCTTGTCCAGCGCGGTGCGCGCAGCTGCGACGCCGAATGCGGTCGTTGTCGTGCCGGCAGGTGCTTTGTGGACGGTGCGGAAGCCCATGGTGGCCACGACGTGCGGGTTCGCACCGTGGTTGCGTGCTTCCTCCGCAACGTCGCGGGGCTCGCCAAGGACGCTTGCCAGCGCTGCGATTCCGAAGTCCACCACTGCCATGGCCTCATGCCTTCCGAGTCGGTTCCGTCGATGGGATGGCCTTCTACGCAGGCGGCAGACCTCCGGTCATACGCGGCCTGTGGCCAGCGTCTGGGGCACCTGTCGCGGCCAATGGTCCCGATAGAGGGCTCGAGCGAGCAGAATGACGATCAGGGTCGCGGAGGCCGCGCCACTCAGGGCGATAGCCCAGAACGCGGACCTCCAGATGAACACGGACACCCATGCCAGAGGGATGGTGAGCCCGTAGGTCGCCGCGGTCGAGACCGCCGACAGCAACGTGCCGCGCTGATGCACCGTGAGGATCGCGGTATAGGTGGCCTCAAGGACGTAAAGCGGGATCGTCAGCATGAAGGCCAGCAGCATCATGACCGCGAGGCGTACGTCGAGATCCTTCGTCCCGCCGAAGAGCTGTACCAGCCAGGGTGAAAGAGCAATGGTCAGCACGGTGGCTGCAGCGGTCGGGACGGCTGTGTAGGCCAGCAGACGTCGGCCGTAGGAGCGTAGTTGGCCAGGGGATGTCTCTTTACCGACCTGGTAGCTGTAGAAGACGGTTGTGCCGGCCACGCAGGCCTGGGGCACGCGGCAGAACATCGTGTAGATCTTTGCGCCCACAGATGCGGCCGCCAGGACTCCAGAGCCCAGCGAGCCGATGAAGATGAAGGGGATGATTGCTGCCATGTAGTCATTCAGATGGCGGATTCCGACGCCATGCGACACCCAGACCATCGACCGGAACTCCGTCACGACCGGTTTCCACGCCGTTTTGCTGAGGAGGCCCTCACGGCGCTGGAACTGGCGCACGAAAGCCAGGGTCCCGTACACGGCCATCAGCGTGTAGACGATCACCGTAGCAAGGGCGACGGCCTGTGCAGGAGAGGAAAAGACCGTGGAGGCGCCGGTGTAGAGGAAGAGGTAATCGAGGAGCGCGTTGCCGGCGAAGCCGAACACCAGGATCTTCAGCGAGAGGTTCTTCATGTTGCAGATCCGGAGGGCTTCAGCAGCTGCCGCCCACATGACCGCGACGAGGATGCCGAAGAGCCGGACGGAAATGTAGTCCACGGCGAGCGGGATCAAGTCGGCGTCCTGCCGGGCCAGGTGGAGCAACCAGCTCATCGAGAGGGCGACCCCGACGGCCACCGCCTGGAACACCAAACTGCACAGCACAAGCGCCCCCGCCAGCACCGGCAGCCGCTGGGATGCGGAGTGTTCCCCTTCCGCGATTGCCAGTCGGCTTGCAAACACGTGCACCAGCCCGGTGGTGTAAGCCGTCAGTCCCATGACGATCAGGTCCGCGAGCCCCACTGCGGCGACGTAGTCGACCCCTAACGGTGCGATCATGGCTAAGTCGACGGCGCCGAAGCCCACTTGTACCGATGTTGCCAGGAGGATGACGACGGCAAAGCCGGAGAAATTACGTCGTGTCAGCTCGGTGTGCTGGTCTTCTCTTGTGGTGTCCGCACTCATATGGAGAAAGATCCTAAGGTGTTTGCCCCGTCCCGGCAGCCGTCTTAGCGGAGATAGCGCTTGATGCCAGCCCGAATGGCCGAGAACAACAAGCTCGTGTCCTCCGGTGAGTAGATCAGTGCTGGCAGGATTTGGACGCAGCTCGGGCCTGGGTGGACGATCGCGCCCTCCTCGCGGACAGCGGTGACGAGATCAGCGACTTCGGTTTCGGTGAGTTCCTTCCCATCGGCCCGGCGGACCATGATGGCCCGCAGGCAGCCGCGTCCGGAAGCCGACGTGACCTCGGGCAATTCGGCTACCAGCGCGGCCAGTTCGGCGTCGAGACGCTCGGACAGACGGGAGTTGAGTGCTGCGGCGTCAAGGCGGCGCATCTCCTCAAGGGTGGCCAGGATCGCGGCCGCCGCGACCGGGGTGCCCGCCTGCGTCTCGCCATGGACCAGTACCGCTTCTGAGTGGATGAAAGCGTCGGCTACGGAGTGAGAGACGATCACTGCGGAGCTGGCCGTGGTGCCGTTGGTCAGACCCTTGGAGGTGACCAGGATGTCGGGCGGCTCGGGCCAGGCCTGACTGGCGAAGAAGGGGCCCACGCGCCAGAACCCGGTCGTCACCTCGTCGGCGACCAGCAGGAATCCGTGTTCTCTGCGCAGCCGCAGGAGAGCCGATACGTAGGCATCGGTCAGTTCGAGTGCGGGAGTGCCGATGACGGGCTCCACTACGACGGCTGCGATCCGGCCGCGATGCCGCTCCAACAGGAGCTGTAGTTCCTCCGGCTCGTTGGGCGGGACGTGCGTGACCAACCGGCGGTCGATGCCGTACACCCGGTTGCCCAGGTCGCCGCTGGTCAGCGCAGCGGCGCCGAACGTCAGCCCGTGCCAGCCGCCTTCCAACCCGACGACTGCTTTACGGTCATGCTCCCCGCGAAGCGCGAAATAGTGCCGTACCAGCTTTATCGTCAGGTCGTTCGCGGCACCACCGGAGGTCGAGAAGATGACCCGGCCGAAGTGCTCGGGTCCGGCCACAGCGATGAGCGCGTCAGCGGCCCGTCGCGCGTAGGCGTTCTCGTACCGGTAGGTACTCAGATACGACGCGTCCAGCAGTGCCTGGTGGACGGCGCCTGCTATCGCATCGTTGCCGTACCCCAGGATGCAGTTCCATAGGCCGCTGGTCCCGCACAGGATCTCTCGGCCATCACTGAAAGTGATCCGAACGCCTCGTGCCGACTCCGTGCAATAGGTGTTGTCGCCCTGCCGGGCCACAGGCATCATCAAAGGCCAGAGCGAGGTGACTTCATGCGTCATAGGTCTCTCCGTCGAGAGTCGTACGTCAGGTGGGGTAGATCAGATGAGGGAACCCGCCGAACCACCGTCGAGGCGGCACACCGTGCCGTTGGCGGCGGGCCCTAGCCCGGCGAGGTACTCCACACTGCGGTAGCAGGACTCGAAGTCGATGAGACGGTCAATGACGTAGGACGGGTTCGACCTGCGCAGATAGGTGCGCGTGACGTCGTCGACAGACAACCCGTGCCGCTGGGACACCTTCTCGAAGTCCTCCAGCTTCTTCGGGTCGGGCAACGGACCGAGGACGAGCGTGGCGACGCTCACCGGGGCCGAACGGAAGGCGTCGGCGAGCGACGTCGTCAGTACCCGCAGCGCCGCCTTGGTTGCTGCATACGGGGCGGAGTTCTTGTTGGCGTGGTAAATCGCGTCAGAGTTGATCACCACACAGGAGCAGAACCGGTCCGCGGGCTGGGCAGAGAGCAGCTGGTGCAGCAGCTGGTAGGGCACGAGCGTGTTCACCCTGAACATGGCCTCCAGCTCGTCGAGCTCCGGCAGCGGGTTGCCCTGGACGGAGCCGTACGTCACCGCATTGTGAACGATGAGGTCATAGCCGCCGGCCCCCGCCTCCGCCATGAACCGGGGCACCTCGCTTGCCTTCGACAGATCGAGCCGGACGTAGTCGAAAGTATCGGCTTGCGGCACCTCGTCGACCGGGCGACGCCCTGTGCCCACCACCTGCCAACCGTTCGCGGCCAGATTGCTGGCCAGATGGGTGCCGAGGCTGCGGCTGGCCCCAATCACCAGTGCCTGTTTCATACGTGCTTCCCCTCGGTCTCGGCCGGCCGGAACCGGAAGTGGTACAGCATTCCCGAGTACGACCCGCAGTACATGCTTCCGTCGTGCCCCGCGACGGGTGTGACGTCCATCGCCGGATCGTGGTCGGTCAGCCCCAAGACCTGGCTGGTCTCCCACAGGAACTGGCCGTCCTCACGGCGCAGACCGACGGCGTTGCCCCGGATCGTGACTGCGGTGAAGTTGCCGTCGGGCAGCACGGTGAACGACGTGTACTCGCGCGCGCCGTATCCCGGAGCGGTCCACACGATGGCCCGGCGCTCGACATCAATGCCATACGCCGTGCCGTCCTGGGTGCCTGCCACCAGGAACCGTCCCGAGACGGCCGGGCTCGCCACCACCTTTCCGCCCAGTTTCAGCTCGCCGCGCAGTGCGCCAGATACGGCGTCGAGGAAGAGACACCGGCCGTCGACGGAGCAGACCGCAACCTCGGTGCGGCCGGGCAGGACCGCGGGCGACGCCCTGATGGCGTGGCCGACTTCATGCCGCCACCGCTGTTTTCCGTCTGCGCCCATGCACAGCACATGCTCCGCGCAAGCGATGACGGCGGTGCCGGCCGGGGTCGTGACAGGGCTCGCATACGGGTCACGGTGCGCCGCAGATCCATGGCCGACATGCCATGGACGGGGCAGCTCGCGTGCAAAGAGCTGTCTGCCGGTGGCGAGGTCGATGCCGAGGCAGTGGCTCTCGAAAGCCGCGATGACCAGCAGGTCGGCTCCCGGCACGATGGTTGGCGTCGCATAGATGCGCACGTCGGTCTGCGCTTGCCAGACCAGCCGTCCGCGCAGGTCCAGGCAGACAACCTGCCCTTCAGTCGTCGCAACGACCACGCGACGGCGAGAGCGATCGGCCACGAGGGAGGCGTAGATGGGGCCACCGAGACGGATCTCCCAGTACGTCTTACTCAAAGACCGGTCGTAGAGCCGAACCCGCCCGTCGAACGTGCCGACCACTACACCAACCCCGGGTAAGGCCACGGGCGAGGCACAGACGGGAACGGGGAGGCCCATTCCTTTGTGGTCACTGTAGTGCAGCAGCCGGGCGTACCCGCTGACAGCAGGCTCCGTCGCCCACCGGAACACGGACGGATGGGCGCCTTCCAGGGGGAGGACCGTCTTGAGCGGATCGTGCCGAAAGGCCGGCGCCGGGGGCGCCATGAGGTCCTTGTTGGACGGTGCGTGCGCGGGCCGGGTCATGGTGTGGTCCGGACGCCGTCGAGCCGCTCCAAGGCCCGGGTAAAGACTCCCAGGGACGGATGCGACAGGCGCCGCGCGCAGTCCAGGCCCTGGGTGAGTACCTCGGCGTTTTTCGGAACCAGGGCGGCAAGGTGCTCATAGCGCGTGAGGGCGGCCTGCGGTCTGTCGGCCTTTTCCCAGCATGTCGCCGCCTGCAGGAGGTGGTGTCCCACATACGGCGGTCCGCTCGCTACTGCTCTGTCATACAGCTCTGCGGCCTGCCGCAGATGACCGAAACGCAAGTGGACCTCGGCCAGTTCGCCGTAGCTGATCGACCAGGCCGGGTCGAGGTCGATGAGCGCCTGCCCTGCCGCGACCGCCGCGTCGAAATCCTTTGTGACGTACGTGTGTTCCTTGAGTGAGGACTCGTAATACGTCTTGATCAGGTTCAACTCGTACGCCTGCGGACTGCGCTTTACGCTCTTCTCTGCGGCGGCCCAGGCGGATTCCATGTAGGAGCGGGTTTTGTCGGGCATTCCCCGTGCTGCGGGTAGCATCGCCAGTCCTCGGTACCAAGCCGAGACGGTGGAGGCATCGTGCATCTCGGCCCGGCCGGCGAGTGCGTTGCCGACCTTCACGCTCCAGGTGAAGTCGTCCTCCGTGACATCTTTGCGTTTCAGGTACCACACCACGGCCTGGGTGCACGCGTCGAGAGCACGGCCGGTTGGTACGTCGCCGGAGCCGATCGCGTCGCGCATCGTGGCGAACGCCGCCGCTGAACTGGCACCGCCCTCGCGGCGGTTGGCAAGGATGAATGCCAGCCAGGCCGCCTCGAAACGCTCCCTGTTGCTCCGTGCGAGCTGCGTCGCCTCGTTCAGCACAGTATCGGCGAGGTCGAGGCGGGTCACGCTGGTCAGAGCCGATGCAAGGTTCAGGCGTTCGACGAAGGACAGGTCTGTACGGTTGTCCACCGCGTCACCAAGGCGTCGCATCGCCTGGGTCGGCCGATGCCGGAGCCTAGCGAGATCGTCATAGGGCACCCCCTCGAGGACCGCCGTCTCCTGCAGGACGGCATCTTCGAAGACCTGTGTGAACCGGTAGCCGAACCGCGTCCAGTCGGAGTCCTGGAAAGATTCCACGCAGGAACGGGAGAAGATGTCGGCCCGTTGCTTCCCGCTCTCGGTGTACTCCAGCCCGAGCAGGGTCGTATGGAAGGCGTTGCGGTTGAACTCCACAGACTGGTATGCCGTCATCAGGAACGTCCCCTCCCATGCGCTGCTTGGCTTGTCGCATCCCCAGCCGCCGTACCTACCCGCCGGCCTTCCAGATTGCTGGCCCGTTCGAGTTCGACTCCCTCCAGGAACGTCTGGGAGATGTCGACTTCCCAGAAGTAGGAGTCAGCGACATCCGCACCACGTAACGAGGCGCGCACGCAGACCGCCCGCTGCAGGTCGGTGTGCTTTAAAAAGGCCCTTCTGAGATCGGCCTCGGTCAGATCCGCCTCCAGCAGACTCGCCCGGTACAGGTCGGCACCCGAGAGATCGGCGCCGACCAGGGCGGCTCCGGAGAGATCGGCCTTGGAAAGATCGGCGCCGCGCAGGTCCGTCTCGCTCAGATCAGCACCCGCCAGCTGTGCCCCGACCAGGCGGGCCCCCCGCAGGTCAGCGTGCGAGAGGTCAGCCTTCGCGCCCGCCGTTCTCAGCAGCTGCCAGCCGTCGATGGCCCACAAATCACGCCGGTCTCCGCGGTGGACGCCGCGGACGAACAGCAGCAGTTGCAAGCCGTGGCCCGCCGCCGCCAGGTCGGAGGCGGTTCGGTGGACGCGTCCGGCGTCGATTTCGGCGGCGGCGTGAGCCTCGAGATTGAGGGAGCACGCCGCCACGGGATCGATCGCGATGAGCCCGCAGTCCTCGGTAGCGGGTTCACCGGTGCACTCTGTTGCCACGAGGTCCAGCAGCGGTCGCATGTCAGACTCCAGCCGGTTGTCCGGCCCCAACGCCGCCTGGCGGCGTCCACTACCGGTCCGCGAGGGCATACGCGATCCGGCCCGGCCGGGGGGTCTCGTTAAAGAAGAAGTTGTGCGTGAGCCGTGAGCTGTCCAGACCGTCGCCCTGGCCAGCGAGCGGCGCATGATAAAACTCGCAGCCCCTGAAAAGGATCAATCGGTTGTAGACCGGTGCGATCGTCGTCGTCAGCTCCCACTTCGACAGATCCTGGTCATCGGGGGCGATCACCTTCTGCTCGAATTCGTAGGCATCGGTGAACCCCAGAGCCCGGGCCTCCCGGTCGGTGGGCGGCCGCTCCACTCCCGTCGCCTTGTGCTTGAAGAAGCCGGTTCCCGCGGCCAAGTCGGCGTTCGGTGTCAGATAGACCATGGCCGCCCAGTCGATGTTCACATCGGCGTGAACACGGGTGTGGCGGCCGGAATCACCGGTGATGAACCGGAAGCCGCCCCAGGTGAACCGGGAGCGGTCGACCTGAATCCGTGCACCGATCAGGGTCTCAAAGGTCCGTCTGATCGCCTCATTTTCGATGTTGAGGCGGGTCTGGTAGCCGGGATAGCGCGTGGATGCGATGTCGGCGTACTCAGACTGAAGGACCCGCTCGCGAATGACGTCAGGCTTCGGATAGAAGCCATCGACGATGATCACTCTACTGCGCACGGGCTTGTCCTTCCTGCCCCGGACGGACGTCGAAGCGGAGGTCATGATGTAGCCAGGCATCGGCGGGAAGGCGGCCGAACCCTGCTGTCGCCTGCAGGCCCAGGGCAGCCGGCCGATAGAGCACCAGCCGGTTATGGCGCACCGGGATGAAAGCTGTCGGGACTGAGGACACCGACCGGTCACGGGCGTCGGACACTTGCCAGAACGACACTCCAGAGCCCGGCGGCTCGGCGGTCGAGAGGAAAGCGAGAGCCACCCAGTCGGCTTCGTCGTGCTGCGGCCCGACATCAGCGGGCACGTCCTGGCCGCGAATGACGAAGCGGCCCGCGTCCGGCCGCAGACGGAGCCGCTCAGCCGTCATGCCGAGCAACTCGTGGATCCGGGCGACGGCGCCCGGATCCACGTAGGGCTGCCCGTCCTCCCGCAGCGCGCGGGAGCGCACCGTCTCAGGGCGTACGTAAAAGCCGTCGACGACCTCGAACGTCTTACGCATTCCGCTGCCAGTCCTTGTAGCTGACCAGAAGCCCGTGCGTGCTGCCCACGAAGGCGGAAAACAGCCGATTGCTGCGTGCCACCGCTCCCACGTACGTGGTGATGGCCTTTGTTTCCCGGCTCGGATCGGCCCCATCCTCGGACTCACCGCTGAAATCACCGCCGGGTGCGACGTCGTCGGCGACCAAGAGGCCTCCGCTGCGCAGGAGCGGGAAGCACAGCTTCAGATAGAGCGGATACGACTTCTTGTCCGCATCGATGAACACCATGTCGACGCTCTCGGGCTCCAGTGTGGCGAGGTATTCGGACGCGTCCGCCGTCACAGCCTCCACCCGGTCGCCCACCCCGGCTTCGTTGAGGTACTTCCGGCACAACGCGGTAGCCTGCGGGTCATTGTCGATGGTGACCAGCCTCCCACCCGGAGGAAGTCCCCGGGCGATGTGTATCGCGGAGTAGCCGAAGAGGGTGCCCACCTCCACCACCAGCCGCGGCTGGTGCAGCATGGTCAACATCTGCAGCATGCGGGCGCCGTTGTCGTCGATCTGAATGGCGGGCAGATCACGCGAGAGCAGCGCGTCCCGCAACACACTGTCCAAGGCCGCGTCTCGGGGGCCGAGCATCGACCGGATATAGCTCGCAGGACTGTCGGTCATCCCGGCTGCCTCCCGAGGACGTCGTCGTAGAACGCGAAAATCGAGCGGATGTCGGGCTTGCTGCTCGATACGTCGAAGTCGAAGCACGCGGTGAACGTGCTGTCGAAATCAGCGGGGTTGAGATCCGTGAGGTGACGGTCCAGCACCGGCCCGAACCATGACGCAGCAACCGCTGCACTGCGCGTGTACGCGAAGGTGGCTCCCGGATTGGCATTGATCATCGGCCACGCGAAGTAGACCGGGAAGTCCCCGAGGGAACAGTAGCGAGAGATACCGAAACGCTCGTCGAGACCATGGAACGCCTCCCGGAGACCACCTGCCTGGGAGCCGTGCACAGCCAGGTCCAGGGCCGAGGTGACCGCACGGTCGACATGGGTGCGCCGGTATTCGAGGATCTTGACTTTCTGGCAGAACCTCATGCCGGCCCGTTCTTCGGCGGAGAGCCGGAGGTGGTCGAGGAAGTCAGGGTGATAGACCCATTTCTCGGTCCACATGCTGAGGTCTTCGATCCGCTCGAGGGGTAAGTAGTCCAGACCGGACAGGGTAGGAAGGCGCTTGCGGATCAAAATGTGGTTGACCGCGTGCCCAAATTCATGGAACAGACTGTGGACGTTCTGGAAGGTGATGAGGTCCCGGCCGTCCGGCCACCGGTGGAAGCGGCAGGAAATGTAGGCGATGGGGAGCTGGACGATGTTCTCCCAGTCGACCCGGTTACGAATCCCGCTGGTTGTGTTGGCGGCCCGTTTCCGCCCCGAGTCCCACAGGTCGAAGTTGATGTATCCAATGGGCTCGTCATCCCTGGACGCAACCACGGTCACAACATGCGGACTCGCGTCCGGGATTTGCCGCATCGTCAGTCCGAAGACGCGCTCGGCGACCTGGTAAAGGAAATCCAGGCAGGCACGGAGGTCGAACAGCGGGACCGACACCTCACCCTGGAGACGGCGGACGTAGTGTCCAAAGTGGTCCGTGGGAGAGCCGACATCACCGATCAGCCCGCATATGTCGCGCTCCAGCGAGACGTGCTCTTCGATGGCGGCAGCCAGGTAGGAGTCGGCCATGGCACGGGCATCCTCATCCGCGATGTCGCAGCGCTGAAGAGTCTCGGCCAGCACGGTGGGGAAACCCTTGCGCCGGCTCGTCTCCCGCCGGACTGCGATCATCCGGTCAATCGTCTCCACCAGGGAGCCGAGCCGTTTGTCCCGCAGCGTGGTCATGGCGTCGCTGAGCTTGGACCGGCGTGCCGCGTCAGGAGTGGTGCTGATGAGTGTGTAGGCGATGGTGTCCGCTGTTCCCGCGTCCACACGGGCGCCGAGACGCTCAAGAAGCGCGAGCTGGTCAGCCTGACCGCGCTGCACGAGCTCCTTGGCCTGCTCGCGCAGTTGCTCCAGCTGCTGCGCGCTCGCTGGATCCGCTGCCCGCTTGGCGCCGAGGTGCTCGACATAGGCGCGGCGGCACTCCTCAAGATCCGCATCCCTGCACGTCAGGCGGCGGCACATGGTTAGCAGCTTCTCGTCGAGAGCATCGTCTCTGAAGAATGCGTCGCGATACGGCAGAAGCGGCCGGTAATCGACCCACTGCTCGTTGGACTCCAGATAGAGGAAAACATAGGCGACGTTGTCGTAGATGGCGACCAGCTCGACGAAAGAGGGCTCCGTGAGCGTGCCCTTTGAAAGAATTGCTTCGAGACGATCTTTCGCACTGCTGAGGATCTTCTGCGTCTCCAGGAGGCTGGCCTGGTCCAGGCCGGTGATGGCGTCCACTTCCATTCCTCGGTTCCTCCTCCGACCGGCAGCCACCGGAAGCGCGCCTGCTTACGAACGCCATGCTGGCAAGGGCGCCGGCCCCTACCAGCATGAACACTTACGCTCTTGCGACCCTCAGACCGTGGTGTCCTCGGTCGCGTTCAGGATCGCGTCCAGTTCCGCGTCCAGCTCGGTGTCGAACAGGGCGCTGACACCGGCCGAGTTCGCCTCCGCCTCGAAGAAGAGCTCGGCCGACACCGAGGGGAAGAACGCGGGCTTCTTCGCGAGGGAATACGAATCCATGTTGAACCCCAATCTCTCTGGGACGGCAGTGCCACAAGGGTCAGACCGGTGGCCAACCCCTGTCGCGGCCGTCACTCCTGTCTTTCCCGTCACCTGAAGTGGGACCTCTCCACCGTAAGTTGATCGAGAAATCGATGCGTCCTGCCATTTGGTCAATCGCCAAGTGGCCAGAAGATACGTCAGGGATGACGCGGCAGGTCCGGACCGGGCGGATGCCGCAAGAGCGCCCGCGGGATCAAGTTCCTCGGGCTGGCGCTGCCGGAAAGGCAGGCTCACCGGCAACGTTGTCGTCCTCCGGCAGGCGCGAGTCGTCACTTCGCGGTGCCCCACTCGGGTCGTGGGCGGGGCCGACCAGCCCGTGTCATACCGGCCAGTCGTGTTCCGCCCCGGCGCCGGAACAGGTGTCCTGTAATCAGCCGGTGCCCTCAGCCGGCCCCGGCCGTCGGGCGAGGAACACGAACTCCCGGCCGGGCCGGTCCGTTGCATCGCGCACCTTCTCGACCACGTAACCCTGGGCGACCAGGTCCTCCATGACCTCCTCCCGCTCACGGAAGCGCAACGTCGATTGCGAGGTCAGCCTCTGCTGGTCGGCGACGAACACATAGGTCCGCCGGAATGTCACCAACGGCAGCCGCACATCGACCAGGTCAACCCAGCTCTCGATCGCGCCGATGTGGGGAACCTGCGTCACACCGTGGGTGGCCTGGCGGTTCCACTCTTGCCAGGCCCGTCTGGCCGGATCACGGGTCTCGAACACCAGATGCCCCCCCGGGCGCAGGGCCGCGTAGGCGCCCTCCAGTGTCTGGTGCCAAACCTGTGGATCGACGATGGCTTGCGCCACGTTCGCGGTCATGGTCGCGAGATCGACGCACAGCGACGGAAGGGCCGTGGCATCCCCGTGGACCCACCGCACCCTCTCGCTGCCGGGTTTGCCCCTGGCCACCACAATGGATGCCTCTGCGGGATCGACTGCAATCACCTCGACTCCGACGCTGGCCAGCATGAGGGCGAAAACGCCGGTTCCGCAGCCGATGTCCAGTACGCGCCGTGCCCGAAGCTCCTCTGCCATGCTGATGTAGGCGTCGAGATCGCCGCGTCCGGGGTCGAGTGAGTCGTAGATCGCGGCGAGGCGCGGGTGCCTGAAACACTCGTCAGCCACACCGCGTCACGCCCCCTCTGCGGAGGTGGGCCGACGCTCAAGATATCGTGCCAGTTCCGCGACCGTGGGTGCCTCGTAAATCGTCTGGGTCCGGACGGGAAAGCCGAGCACCGCCCGAATACGATCTGCGTAGCTCACCACGAGCAGCGAATACCCGCCCAGGGCGAAGAAGTCGTCATCGACGCCGACGCCGACGTCGCCGAGGCCGAGGACCTCAGCGATGAGTGCGCACAAGGCCCGCTCCAGCGGTGTGCCCGGCGGCCGTCCCCTCCGGCCAGCAGCGTACGGTGCGGGCAAGGCTTGCCGATCAAGCTTCCCATTGGGTGTGAGAGGAACCCGGTCCAGGACGACAATATGGGCCGGAACCATGTGTTCGGGTAGCCGCTGGACGAGGAATTGCCGAATTGCCGCCCCATCGGGGCAGGCGCCCGGGTTCGCGGTGACGTAGGCAGTCAGCCGGGCTGTGCCTGGCGTGTCCTCACGGAGGATTACCACGGCTTGCCCGATATCCGGGTGCTGAGTAAGAACCCCTTCGATTTCGGCGGGTTCAATTCGGAATCCGCGGACCTTCAGCTGGTGATCGACACGTCCGTGGAACAGCAGGCATCCCGCTTCGTCCACACTGGCCAGATCACCCGTGCGGTACATGCGCATCCCCGCTGATCCGTAGACATCGGGCACGAACCGCTCCGCCGTCAGCGCCGGCTGCCCCAGGTAACCGCAGGCCAGCTGAACCCCCGACAGGTACAGTTCACCAACCACTCTCGGGGCAACCGCCTGCAGAGAGTCGTCCAGAACGTAAGCGCGCGTGTTCCACACGGGCCGACCGATCGGCACGCTGGAGAACTGCGCGCCCCGGGTGCACTGCCAGTAGGTCACATCGACGGACGCCTCCGTCGGGCCGTAGAGGTTATGCAGGTCCGCGTCGAGGGTGTCGAGGCAGAGGTTCGCGAGATCGGCTGGCAGGGCCTCGCCGCTGGAGATGATGCATCGCAGACTGGAGCAGTCCGAAACCCCCGGTTCTTGCAGAAAAGCCCGGAGCATGGAAGGGACGAAATGCACCGTCGTCACCCTCTCGTCACGGATCAGCTGTATCAAGTAGGAGGGATCTTTGTGTCCCTCCGGCCGAGCGACGACCATCGTGGCTCCCGTGATCAGCGGCCAGAAGAACTCCCACACGGACACGTCAAAACTCGCGGGTGTCTTCTGTAGGACCCGATCGTCAGGAAATAACTGGTACTCAGCCTGCATCCACAGCAGACGGTTGACGATTCCCCTATGGCGAATGACGACACCCTTCGGTCGTCCGGTGGAGCCGGACGTGTAGATCACATAGGCGGGATGATCCGGAAGGAGAGGGACGGTACGGTCAGCCTCGCCGGGGGACGCTGTCTGCTGCATGCCTAACCGAGCGGCGGTAAGGCCGTCGTCCAGAACGGTGCACTGACGACGGCCGCGCACCAGTCGAGCCGTGCTTTGCATTGCCAGCACCAGCCGTGGCGCCGCGTCGTCCAGTAACAGATTGATGCGCTCCTCGGGGTAGCCGGGATCGACAGGCACATAGGCAGCCCCGGCCTTTAAGACGGCAAGCAGCGCTACGACCAGCTCCACCGAACGCGGGATCATGACCGCGACCCGGTCCTCGGGCCCGATTCCTTGCCCGATCAATAGACGGGCCAGTCGGTTGGCTTGAACGTTCAGCTCCGCGTAGTCGACCTTGCGCCCATCAAAGATCACAGCAATTCGGTCCGGTGTGGCACGGGCCTGCGTCTCGTACAGCTCCGGCAAGGTGACGGACGGGAGGACCCGGCTCTCGCCGTCCAGAATTGCGACTCGCTGTGCACGGTGCACGTCGTCTCCCCAAGATCGTAGGACCCTCTGTCCTGTTTGCGAGTGGTTCAAAATGCCGCGGCAGCATCGGGAGGGCGGTCCCCGTAGTCCCTACCCCATCAGAGCAGGGCATCTACGGAAGCAAGAGGAGTGGGGCGGGGAGGCAACCTTCTCCGACCTGAGGTTGCAGGTCACGCCCCGCTTCGGGGGAGATGAACGGGCGTTTCGCGCGAATTGTGCGATCTCTCCTCGCGTGTCCTCCAGCGCACGTCCACCGCTGCTGTTGAACGCTTCCTCACTCCCTTGGGTGCGGATCCTCCCGGGCTTCCAACTCCTCGAACAACGAGCCCATCAAGGATCGCCTCCTTCACCGCCCACGGTAGAGAGGGACCCAGCCGAGCACACCCCGATCAGCACCGACCCACCGGCCACGCTTCCCTTCAGAATCGGGTGTGGGTGGAGGAGCTTGAAGAGCAACTGGCCGAGGCAACGGGCCGGTTGGAAGAGGCTCGGGAGAATCTGGATCGGTTTCGGATCGCTCGGGAGACGGTGTCCGAGGTGATGACCGAGATATCGGCGCGTGCATCTGTCGCGGTGGATGCGGAGCCGGAGCCCGTTGGGGCGGAAGGGGCTGAGGGTCGCCTCTCGGCGCCACGCTCCATGGGGATTCAGCCGTACGATCGTCCCCATGGGCGGAAGGTGAGGCCCGGGGACAATGTCCCATCTGCAGCCACATCCACGAGAACGGCGAACTGCCCTTACCTGTTCCCTTGTTGGTGCCGCCCGGCATGTGAACTGCGGCATGCCGCTGTCGAGCTGCCCCGGCGCAGGGACGGAAGCGGGGGAGCGGCTACTCGGTCGAGTGATGTTGCTGGTGCAGCGGAACTCTGCCTTCTGTCCTGGCGTGGTGCCGTATATGAACCCGATCAATGAAATGCATGTGCAGGAGCCTGGGTTGGTCGTCGTCGACGTCGCGGCCGCCGACGCTGCAACGGCACTCGCCCTCCAGACCGCTCTTGCCGCATAGTGGGCGACGGCCACAGCAGATCATGTGACTCACGATCCCGGCCAGCCCGGCGTGCGGCTGCGCTGCTACCTGGATATGCGTCAGCCGCACGGCTCATCGGCACACCCGCGAGAAGGCCGGTAAGGCCGACTCAATGCGCGCCGCCGGCTCGCAGCAGACGCCGGCGCAGCTGACCCGTCCGCAGTCCCGCACGGCCGGTCGAACCGGTCCTGCCGCGGTCGCTGCCGCCACCGGTGGCCGCGCGGATGCATCGCTTCCGGTGGGTCATCCGGTCGTGTCGTCGCTGTCCCAGTCGACGGTGCGCCGGTATTCGGGGTGGTTTTTGTCCATCTGGATGGCGGCGTGGATGGGCAGGGGGTGTCGGGTTCGGTGTTCCCAGGCCAGGGCGTGGTTGCACAGCCGCGCTGCGGTCAGAGCGTAGGGGAGGGCTTCGTCCTCGTCGGGGCACTGGATGACGGCGATCTCGGTGGCGGTGAGGTTGTGCCAGGTCTCGGCCTGCTGCTCCTGGTCGTCACACAGCCAACGCCCCTGGCTGCGACCGGACTTGGCCGAGGGGGTCTTGCCGTCCATCTGGTGGGGGCGGCGGCTCATGATGAACGTGGTGTTGGTGCCGTCGAGTTGGAACAGTGCGTTGCTGGTCTTGTCGCCGTCGCTCTCGTTGCCGTGCTCGTCGATCTCGTGGAAGAGGGCGGGCAGGGGGATGCTGGGGGCGGCGCTGGAGGTGGTGCGGATGACGGCGCGCGGCCGGTGTTCGGGTGCAAGGGTGGCTCCGGGCAGGGCGGGCCTGCCGTTGATCAGGCCGTTGCTGTCGGGGACCTCCCGACTGCACGAGGTCGACATCCAGCAACCGGTGCTCTTCGCCCTCCAGGTCTCGCTGGCCCAGGTATGGACTGATCTGGGCATACGGCCTGCCGCGCTCGTCGGGCACAGCATCGGGGAGGTGGCCGCGGCCTGTGTGGGCGGCGCGCTGTCCCTGGAGGACGGAGCCCTTGTCGCCGCGGCCCGCTCCCACCTCATCCAGCACGAACTCGGTCCCGGTGCCATGACCGTCGTCGAACTGCCGGAAGAGGAGCTGCGGAACTGTCTCACCCGTTACGAGGGGTCCGCGTCCATCGCGGCGTTCAACAGCCCCACCAGCATCGCCGTCTCCGGCACGCCCGAGGCGGTCCGCGAGCTGGAGCAAGAACTGCGGCGTGCGGACGTACCGACGCGTTCCCTGCGGGTGGAGCGGGCTGGGCACTGTGTCCTCATGGACCCGATCCTCGAACCGCTGCGTGAGAGGCTCAAGGACATCACACCGCTCCCGTTCCGGGTGCCGTTGCACTCCACGGCGCTCGACGGCGTGGTGGACCCGGTAACCGATCCGGACTACTGGGTGCGCAACCTGCGCGAGCCCGTACGGTTCGCACCGACGATCGCCGCACTCGTCGACGGCGGAATCGACACGTTCATCGAACTCGGCCCGCACGGAACCTTGCGCGGTGTCGGGGAGGAGACGGCTGTGACCCGTGGCGTCCCGGTCCACGTGGTCAACTCGTTGCAGCGGGACGTCAGCGACACCCGCAGTCTGCTGTCGTCCGTCGCGACCCTCTACACGACCGGTGTGCCGCTGTCGCTCGGCACGCTGTACCCGAGTGGAGCGCGGCTGGTCGAGACGCCCCTCGTACGCTGGCAGAAGGACCGCTACTGGTTGGATACGAGCAAGGATCCCCAAGGCAGTACCCCTGCCACAGCCCCCACCGTACCCAGCGAGGCAGCAGCCGCACTCCCGGAGCCTCCGGCCGAGACGTCGGCGCACCGGGAACCGGAAGACATCGTTCTCGGTGAGATCGCCGAGATGCTCGGCGTGCCCCCGAGAAGTTCGGTCCCTCCACGCGTCTGCACGACTTCGGGCTGGACTCCATGCTGGCCATCCGGCTGAGCAATAGGCTTCAGGCGTTGTTCGGACATCGGGTGTCGCCGGCGGAGTTCCTCCGCGACCACACCGTCCCAGAGCTTCTGGCCCGGGTCGTCGGCATCTCCTCCCAGGCAGCGGTGACCGCGCCCGACCGCGTCGAGCCAGCCGTGGAAACCCGAGCGTCGCCTCTCGCAGACGGGTGGGCGGACGAGGACGCGCTGGACCTCCTGGAGGAACTGGCCGCGCGAGGGCTGCTCGCGCCCGGGGCAGACGAAGACACCGCCCCACCGCGTGAGCGCCTGCGGGTCGTGTTGGAGGAGCACCGGTCCTTCGAGCTGTACCCGACGTCGCACGGCCAGGCCGCGATCTGGTTCATGCAGCAGCTCTCGCCTGAGAACGTCGCATACAACCTCATGTTCGCCGCCCGCGTTGCCGCGAAGGTCGACGAGGAGGCGCTGGACCGGGCCGTACGAGCGACGGTGGAGCGCCACCCGGCGCTGCGCACCGTCTTCGTCGAAGGGGCCGGACGCCCGTACCAGCTGATCCTGTCCGCCGCGGAGTACGAGTTCCTCACCGTGGACGGCTCGGGGCTGGACGACGAGGAAGTGCACGACCTGCTGGTGACGTACGGCCACGAGCCGCTCGATCTCGAGCGGGGTCCCATCCTGCGTGTGGTGCTGGTCTCCCGCGGCGCCGAGGACAACTTCCTGCTCGTCGTCATTCACCATGTCGCCGCCGACGCGTCCTCGGTCGATGTCGTCGCGCGCGATCTGCGGGACTGCTATGCCCGGGCGCTCCACGGCGACCTGGGCACCCAGGCGGCGGTCGCTCGCTACACCGACTTCGTCGACTGGGAGCGCGCATGGCTCGAAAGGCCCGAGGCCGGCGAGGCTCTGCTCTGGTGGCGGAAGCAGCTGGCCGATCCTCCTGCGCACCTCGACCTTCCGGCAGCCTCAGCAGAGCTCGCGCCGGCCGCCGATCGGCTGCCCGAAACCAACCTCCGAGGCGTGTACATGACGTTCTGCTGGGATGCCGACGACACGCGCCGGCTCAAGGCGTACTGAGCCCGGACGGCATTCCGGAGCGTGAACAGTGCCGCGCCCACCGGGCCGCCCGCACCGTGGGCTTCCCCCCACGAGAGCTCCGTGACCTGCAACTCCGCGTCCGCGCCGAGCAGCAGACGCCTGAGTGGAAGACGCGTTACGCGGTCCGCTCCGGAGTGGAGAGCACGGTCAACGAGTTCGCCCACGGGCACGGTATGCGGCGCTGCCGCTACCGAGGACAGGGAAAGGTCCATGTCCAGCACGTGTTGACGGCCATCGCCGTCAACATCGAGCGCCTCGGCGGACTGTCACCGACTGAGGAAGCCCCCACACCCCGCCAGCCGACTGCCTTCCAGAACTACCTCGACCAGCGCGAGATCGCTCGCCTGAAGTCCTGGCGAACCCTGGGTAGTTGACTCCGCCGACACCAAGATCCCCGACAGAGTCAAGCTTACGTGCAGGACGTGTCACCACGCGGCAGTCCACCCGAGACAAAGAAGGCGTCCAAGGCGCCTATGGCGCAGGCATTCGGCTCAGGATGAACCAGCACTCCGTGGCCCCCTGCATCGACGTCGACCAAGACCGCATCGCCACCCATTGCCTGGCGCATGCCACGAGCGGTACTAAGTGGAGTGGCCGGGTCGCGTCGATTCTGCAGAATCAGTACATTGCGCTTTCCAATGGGTTTGACCTTCGGCTCCGGGCCGGTTGGTTGCGAGGCCCAGGCCGAACAGGGCGTGATGTTGGCCGGAGCACCCGCCGTGAGTGGGAACTTCGCCCGGTCGACAGCGGTGTTGTGAGCATAAGTCCTGATGTTGCGTGGCCAGGCCTTGTCCCCACAGCTGATCGCCCAGCCCGCTGAATAGAGATTGTCTTGCGGAACTCCCTGCATCGTGCCGCTGGCGACGAAGTCGTTGGTCAGTTCCGTGAGGAAGGTACGGTCGGCGTTGCTGGGATTTCCTGCTGCGACGCCGGCTGCGGCCTGCCACAGCCGGGCCAGCATGGGCACTGGCGACTCTTTCGTCGCGATCATGCTCGCGTCGTTGTACGAGAGCTGCCAGGTGAAGAACCGTATGAGATTGCCGTTGATCGGGGCTTTGGTGTCCGGCAGCGAGACGGGACGACGATCGAGCTCGGCCGCCAGGGCAAGGTAGTTTCGCCGCACGTCACTGGGCGTGCTGCCGAGGCCGACTGCGTCCTTGTGGGCGACCGCGAATCGGGCAAGATCGGGCCAGCGGTCCTCCATGGCTTCACTGAATGTGCGGAAGTCGTCGTAGCCGCGCTTGTTGGGGTCGACCGAACTGTCGAGCACCACTCGGTCGACATTCTCGGGAAACAGCGCTCGGTAGATCGAACCCAGGTAGGTGCCCCAGGAAATGCCGTAGTAGGAAACGGAGCGCTCTCCGAGCGCGCTGCGGATCCGGTCCATGTCCCTGGCGACGTTCGCAGTGGTCAAGTGCGGCAACAGTTCGGCTGAGTTGGCTGCGCACTGGTGGGCCATCCGCTTGGCGTATGCCACGTTGGCGTTGATCGAACCGTCCGCGCCTGGGAAGGACAGTACCTCCAGCTGCTCATCGCGGACGAGTTCATCGGCGTCCCGGCCGCAGTTCATCGGAGTGCTGTGACCGATGCCGCGAGGGTCGAAGGCGACCAGGTCGTAGCTGTCTCGCACTGCCTTAGGCAGGAGACTGCCCATCGCGGTAGGAACGTCCAGGCTGGAGCCGGGGCCACCGCCATTGAGCATCAGGACGCCCTTGCGCTTCTTCGGATCGGCTGCAGGGATCCGGGACACTTCGATCGTCATCCCTTGTCCCTCCGGATCCTTGTAGTCCAGCGGCACCTTGAGCCTGGCGCATTGCTGCGGGGCCGGGGCGTCCGTGGGGCACGCGCCCCACTTAAGCGTGGATGGATGCGTTGCTGTGGCCTCGGCCGACTGGATCATGATGGTTACAGCGCCGACACCGAGCGCGGCGGCGGCAACCAGGGCAGGCAGTGTGCGCACACGGTGGCTTCGGTGCCGACCGTTGCGAGGGGAATTGTTCGAATACACAGGTAGAGCATAAAAATCATGGACAGGACAAGCTAACCCCCTGGCTACCGGGATGTGGGACAGGCACCGGTATGGACAACAAAGCATCGTTGGTGTATCCGCCAGACCTGACCTGTTTGGGCCGCACCTCAACAATCTGCTGGACCTATGGCGAGGACTCCTCAGCTTGATTCTGTCGGGGATCTTGGAGTTGCCGAGGTCAGGTGCCCAGGGTTCGCCAGGACTTCGGCCGGGGCAGTTCGCGCTGGTCGAGGTAGTTCTGGAAGGCGGTCGGCTGGCGGGGCGGGGGTGCTTCCCAGGCCTGCGGCAGTCCGCTGAGGCGCTCGATGTTGTCGGCGATGGCGGTCAGGACGTGCTGGATGTGGGTCTTTCCCTGTCCTCGGTAGCGGCAGCGTCGCATGCCGTGTCCGTGGGCGAACTCGTTGACGGCAGCTCTTGGTGAACCTGGCCACGATCAGCGGGGCCGCGGTGGGTGAGGAGGTCGGGTAGGGGCCGTGCCAGCCCTGGCTGACCTGGCCCTGGGGGCAGGTGACCTGCTGGCGGTGGTAGTCGATGTGGAAGTCGTCCCGGGCGAAGCCCTCGTCTCGGCGGTGCTGGCGGGTGGGGTTGCTCTTCAGCGGACCGGAGACGGTGACCTGGTGTTCACGTGCGGCTTGTTCCAGGTGGGGCAGGGAGGTGTAGCCGGCGTCGACCAGGTGCTCGGCGGGCAGCAGCCCGCGGCGGGCCAGGCGGGTGTGGATGCCGGGCAGGACCTGGCTGTCGTGGGTGGTGGCCGCGGTGGTGGCCACGTCCGTGATCACGTTGGGGCCGTCGGGAGTGCAGGTCTCGGTCAGGTGGGCGGAGAACCCCTTCCAGCTGATGATGTGTCCGTGCCGTGCGTAGCGGGCCGAGGTGTCGTAGGGAGAGACGATCGTCCGGGACGAGGGCGGCAGCCCGGGCCCGCCTTCCGTCTCGGCGGTGCGCCAGCGCAGGTGTCCTGCGGCGTCACGGTGGTAGTTCTGCACCATGATCTGACGCAGGGCCTGGATGCGCGGGCCGGACGTGCGGTCTGCTCCGTGCTGGTAGAGGTGTTCCAGGAGCCGGACGGCGTCGTTTCCGGTGGCGAGGATACTGGTCTTGGGCTTGGTGGGGTTCTTGCCCAGGCGGACCGGCCGGCCGTAGCGGCGCCCCCCAGTCCTCATCGACCAGTTCGTCCAGCAGGTGAGGAGAGATACCGGCGACTTCTTCCAGTGCGGCGCGGACCGCCTCGGTGACCAGCTCCAGGCGGGTCAGGTCGCGCACCGCGGCCAGGACGTGGGTGGAGTCGGTGCGCTGCGTGGTGCGCTCGCGCACCAGGCCGGCCTCCTTCAGGCGGGCCAGTGCGAGGGCGAGGAGGCGGTCAGCACGGTCGCCTTCGGCGAGACGGTCGCGGAAGTCCGTCAGCACGCTGTGGTGGAAGCCAGGGTCGTCCAGCTCCATGGCCATGGCGTACTTGAAGTCGATGCGGCAGCGGACCGCCTCGGCGGCCTGCCTGTCCGACAGCCCGAGCAGGAACTGCAGCACACAGACGGTGGCCAGTTGAGCAGGCGAGAGCCCCGGACGCCCGTCACGCGGATACCAGTCGGCGAAGTCCTCGTCGCGCCACAGCCCGTCCAGCCGGTCCCGCACCCATATCGCTGCCGTGCCGCCCGGGTTGCTCGCCCGCGCGACCTGCGCAGTCAGAGGCGGGACGTGCTCACCGGAACGGGGACGGAGGGACAACGGGCACCTCGACAGCTGCATCGGTCATCGGAACTACCCGAGCATGCCCGGTGACCATGCTGCCGCACCGCGAAACTCCAAGATCCCCGACAGAATCAAGCTAAACCCCAGTAGTTGCTGCGGCCTTCCGCGCCGGGGATTGCGCTCCCCCTCAGGCTTGGGGTCGGCGCCCCTGCTCAGCGGCTTGGGCGAGGCTCGCCAGCTGTGGATTTTCCTGGTGGGTCACGGTGAGTTTGAATCGGCTGATGCGCCATCCCTTCGGCGTGCGGACAGCCTCGGTATCGTAGAAACCCACCACCAGCCAGCGGTCGGGTCCGTCACCGACGAGTTCCACCGGAAGCCAGTGCTCGGCACGCACGTGCGCATGAATCGTCGCACTGTCGCCGTCGATGGTGACGACGTGACCGGTGATCGCGTGGTGGGTCGCAGCGAAGGGCGCCAAGGTTGTGCGGAGGAGCTCGACGCAGTCCCGCAGCGAAGCAGTTACCGCCGGCACGCCGGTAACTGCTTCGAAATCCACCGTCAGTGGATCGGTGCAAATGCGACTGGGCAGGTGGGTGAATTCCTTCATATCCGCAATATCGGCATATCGGCTCAGCAGCTCGGCGAGTTCAATACGGTCGTTCATAACGTCCCTTTGGTTGACGGACTTTGTTGCGTGACCAGACGGGGATCACGGCTTTACCGTTGCACCGGGCGAAGGCGGCCGGGGCAGACCGGTCCGCTCGGTGATGAGGTGGATCTTCGACCCGAACTTGCCCCGGTCGACAGACATCCGATGCAGTTGATCTGTCAAGTCAGGTCGTGGGTCGGCGGTTGCGTCGTGCTGTGGTGATTCGTGTGAGGCCGCGGAGCGGGAAGGTCGATGAAGCGGTTTTCCTCCATGACTTGGTAGCCGGCTCGTGTACAGGTTCATTGAGTCTTTCTCGTGCGCCCAGCAGAACGGGAGGTGACACCGTGACGTAGCGGTGTTCTTGCTGTTCGGAAGCTCGTCGTCGCCTGCCGGTGGAAGTCCGGTCCG
>NZ_JBEXPK010000100.1:0-23742 GCF_040612015.1 Streptomyces sp. NPDC006476
AGGCTGTGCTGGAGAGTCAGTGCGGTCGAACGCTCGTGGGCGAACTGGCGCGCATTGTCGATGTAGACCGCAGCTCGGGATGTGATCTCCTGAGCGAGGAGCAAATCGTCACAAGCCCCCCTCCCAGCGTCATCAGGAGTAGTAGCAGGTCACCGGAGAGCGAGCGTCGCCGGTCCACCGCGCCCAGCGGGCGAAGGCGCTCGCGAACCCGGGCACCGTGCATCGCCCCATTGGCGTTCATCACGAAGGGCAGGAACGCAACGACAACGGCTTCGTCGTTTTCTCGTCAGGCGGAGCCGTTCGTCCCCTGGTCTACTGCGATCGCGGTAGAGACAAGTGTCTGCGAACGCCCAATGACGAGAGACCGCAGCGATGCGAACGTGAGGGCGGGCCGGGATCGTCGGCCCGCTCACGTGGCGTATCCCTGGAAAGGCTCGTCGATGTCCCCTCTCGCCCGCTGGTGCCATCGGCACCGGCTCGCCGTCGTCCTGGTCTGGGTGGGCCTGTTGATCGGTCTGGGCGCCGGGGTGGGTGCGGCCGGCAGCGCCTTCGGTAACAGCCCGACCTCTCAGAACACCGACTCGGCCAAGGCCACGGCCCTGTTGCGGCACGCCTCCAACAGCGCGGCGGGCAAGAGCGGCCGGGTCGTCTGGCAGCTGAAGGACGGCGAGGTCACCGAGCCCGCGGCCGAGCGGGCGATGACCGGCGCGCTGGGACGCATCGCCCACGCGCCGGGTGTCGCTTCCGTGACCAGCCCCTACGCGCCGAGCGGCAAGGCGCAGGTCAGCAAGGACGGGAAGACGGCCTACGCCACGGTCGCATTCGACCTTGACGTGGCCGACGCCCAGATCGACCACGTCAAGGAACTCGCGACCGCCCCGGAGACGAAGAGCCTGCACATCGCGTTGAACGGGCAGGCGTTCACGGTCAACGCCGCCCCGAACGCGGTCGCCGACGCCATGGGCATCGTGCTCGCCTTCGTCGTGCTGCTGTTCGTCTTCCGGGCGGTTTGGGTGGCGGTGCTGCCCATCCTCACGGCCATCGTCGGCGTCGGCACCTCCGCGGTCGCTGTGATCCTGCTCAGCCACGTCATCACACTGTCCGACACCACCCTGACCCTCGGCTCACTGATCGGTCTCGGTGTGGGCATCGACTACGCCCTGTTCATCGTCAACCGGCACCGCGCCAACCTGAAGGCGGGCATGGATCCGGCCGAGTCGGTCGCCAAGGCCCTCAACACCTCAGGCCGGGCGGTGGTGTTCGCCGGGCTGACCGTCGTCGTCGCGCTGCTCGGCATGCTCACCCTGAACGTCGGCATCATCAATGGAATGGCCATCGGCGCGGCGGTCACCGTCGTCCTGACCGTGCTGGCCGCCATCACCCTGCTGCCGGCGCTGCTCTCCATGATCGGACCCCGGGTTCTCAGCCGCCGCGAGCGCAGCGCCCCCGTCGGCGGCACGAGCGGGACCGGTCTGTGGGGCCGGTGGGCCACACGGGTCCAGACCCACCCCAAGGCCCTCGGTGCCATCGTGCTCGCCGTGCTGGCGGCGCTCGCGCTCCCGACCCTGTCGCTGCGTCTGGGCGCGGCCGACGACGGCAACCTGCCCACGACGTCGACGAACCGCCAGGCGTACGACATGATCGCGGGCGGTTTCGGGCCCGGTTTCAACGGCCCGCTCGTCCTCGCCGTCCAGGCTCCCACCGCCGCCGACAAGGCGGCCGAGGCGAAGCTGGTCACCGCCCTTCAGCAGGTCGACGGGATCGCCAGTGCCGGCGCCGCTCCGATGAAGGAAGGGCAGACGGTCGGCGTGATCTCCGTCGTGCCGACGACCTCCCCGCAGGCGGCGGCCACCTCCGACCTGATCGGCCACCTGCGTGACGACGTGATCCCGTCGGCAGAGCGGGGCACGTCGATGAAGGTCTACGTGGGTGGTGTCACCGCGAGCAACGACGACTTCGCGTCGGTGCTGCTGGGCAAGCTGCCGGTGTTCGTGCTGGTGATCGCCGCGCTCGGGTTCCTGCTGCTGACCGTCGCCTTCCGCAGCCTGCTCATCCCTGCCGTGGGCGCCGTCCTCAACATCCTCAGCATCGGGGTGGCCTTCGGCGCGATCGTCGTTGTCTTCCAGTACGGCTACGGCGCCTCGCTCCTCGGACTTGGCGCCGCCGGACCGATCGAGTCGTTCGTACCGATCCTGGTCGTCGGCATCATGTTCGGCCTGTCCATGGACTACCAGGTCTTCCTGGTCAGCCGGATGCGCGAGGAGTGGGCCCACACCGGCGACAGCCACGGGGCCGTGCGGGTCGGACAGGCCGAGACCGGCAAGGTGATCGTCGTCGCCGCCACCATCATGTTCTGCGTCTTCGGCTCCTTCGTGTTCGGCGGCATGCGGGTGATCTCCGAGTTCGGCGTGAGCCTGGCCGTGGCCGTCGCCGTGGACGCGCTGCTGATCCGGATGATCCTCGTCCCGGCACTCATGCACCTGTGCGGACGGGCGAACTGGTGGCTGCCGCGTCGGCTGGACAAGGCACTGCCGCGGGTGTCCGTGGAGGGACCGTCGGACGAACCGGAGCGGCACCCGCACCCGGTGCGGGAGCCGCAGCCCGTCGGACCGGCCGACTGAGACCGCCGTACTCGCGGGTCGGCGACAGGCTGGGGTGACCCGCCCGTCGTCGGCCCGCGCTTCGTACATTGAGGAAATGCAGGTGACAGTAATGAGGCGGTGGCTGGCACACCATGCCCGGATCAGGGACGCGCTGCCCTCGGTGGCGGTGGTCCTCGTCGCCGTGGCCGCCTCGGCCGCGGGAACGTCCGGCTGGCACACTCCCCGGGCAACGTGGGTGGCGTGGACGGCACTGTCCTGCGTCCCCCTGGTGTTCCGGAGCCGCTGGCCGCTGCCCGTCGTCGTACTCACCCTGGCGGTCGATCTGACCGGCATGGCCCTGGCCCCGGACCACGCCTTCACTCCGGCGGCGAGCCTCGTCGCCCTGTACACACTCGCCACCCGCAGCGACCGGCGCACCGCCTGGATCACCGGCGTCACCGCCTCAGTCGCGATCATGGGGGCCTACGACGCCACCCATCAGGGGCCGCTCCTCGTGGGCACGAGTCTGCTGCGGTTCGACTTCGCCATCGCGGCGACCGCCCTGGGCGACGCCGTCCGCAGCCGCCGCCGGCACCTCGCACAGGTCGAAGCGCGCGCGGAACGCGCCGAGCGCACCAGGGAGGAGGAGGCCCGGCGCCGCGTCACCGAGGAACGCGTGCGCATCGCCCGCGAACTCCACGATGTCGTCGCCCACCACATCACTCTGGTCAACGCCCAGGCAGGCGTGGCCCATCACCTCATGCGCACCGACCCGGACCGGGCTTACGAGGCGCTGGCCCACATCAAGGACAACAGTCGGGCCGCCCTCGACGAACTGCGGGCCACCGTCGGCCTGCTGCGCCAGTCCGACGACGCACCCGGCTCCCGGGCCCCCATTCCCCGCCTGGCCGACCTCGACGCCCTGGTCAGCGGTGTCCGCAGCGGGGGTCTGTGCGTGTCGCTGTCACGCACAGGTGTCCCCAGGCCGCTGGCACCCTCCACCGAACTGACGGCCTACCGCATCATCCAGGAAGCCCTCACCAACACCCACAAACACGCCCGCGCGGCACACGCCGAGGTGGCCCTGGAGTACGGTGTCACGGCCCTGCGCGTCACCATCACGGACGACGGTCCGCCGCACGCGCCCAAGAGGCTCGGCGCCGGTCACGGCCTGATCGGCATGCGCGAACGCGCCGCCGCCGTCGGCGGCACCGTCACCACCGGACCACGGCCCGAGGGCGGCTTCCGGGTCGTCGCCGAACTGCCCCTCTCCCTCACCCCTGCGCCCGCGTGACCTGCCTAAAGAACTCAAGGAAACACCGCCCATGACGATTCGCGTCCTGCTCGCCGACGACCAGGCCCTCCTGCGCGGCACCTTCCGGCTGCTCATCGACGCGCAACCCGACATGGAGGTCGTCGCGGAGGCGTCCAACGGCCACGAAGCCGTACAACTGGCCCGTTCCGAGCGGGCCGACATCGTGGTGATGGACATCCGCATGCCCGAGGTCGACGGCATCGAGGCCACCCGGCTCATCGGGCAGAACGAGGACCTGGCGGGCGTGAAAGTGCTCGTCCTCACCACCTTCGAGGTCGACGAGTTCGTCGTCGAAGCACTCCGGGCAGGTGCCAGCGGCTTCCTCGGCAAGGGCATCGAACCCGCCCAACTCCTCGACGCCATCCGGCTGGTCGCGGCGGACGAGGCACTGCTCTCCCCCGTCGCGACGAAGAAACTGATCGCCCGGTTCCTCACCCAGCCGTCCCCCGGCTCGCTCGCCGACCCCCACCGCCTGGCCACCCTCACACCGCGGGAGCGCGAGGTGATGACCCTCATCGCCACGGGCCTGTCCAACGGCGAGATCGCCGAACGCCTCTTCGTCACCCCCGTCACCGTCAAGACGCACGCCAACCGGGCCATGGCCAAACTCGGCGCCCGCGACCGCGCCCAACTCGTCGTCATTGCCTATGAAAGCGGCCTGGTCCGCGCCGGAGAGACCCAACCCTGAACCGGGTTCGATGCCCGGCGCCCGCTCTGCGGGGCGTCGGTGACGCCTTCGACCGCGTCCTGGACCGGGTCCTCGTTCTCGATGTCGACCGATGCCGACGTCGGCATCGGTCGACATACGGCACGATTTCTGTCAACGGACGGGGGTGGATCTGATTCCGGACGCGGGAAGGCCGCTCGCCGCATCCGGAACCGGGGAGGGGGCGGTCAGCGGAACGCCGCGTGGCCGGTGAGGGCCTGACCGATGACCAGAGATCCACCAGGTCGAGAACGGCATGGTCCACAAGATCGACGTCTACACCAAAAACCCCCACGAACTCGCCGCGTTCTTCACCCGCGCCCGAGGCTGACACCCACTGACCACGACACTCGCCGGGCCCTCCCCTGCAGCACGCCACCACCCGCTGGGCGGGACTCCTGGATCCCCTACGGACTGGCGCCCGCCCTCGCCGACGAGGAGTTGATCGGCGGGTCCCTGCTCCGGACCCTCGCCGACCGTTTCGGCGTCAGGCCGGCCTGAGCCGAGAGCAGGCGTCGGCGGCCGCGGCCGACGCCGAGCAGGTCGCACTGCTCCAGGTGTCACCGGGCACCCCGCCGCACACGTACTGCGATGCGCAGCGCCGGCCGGGCGTCGCTGGGGTGGCAACCGACCCAGCCCGGTCATGCAGCGCAGAACACACATCCCTGGGCGCGCGATGCCCCGCCGACCGGCATGGTCGGCGGGGCATCGCGGTGGTGTCGTCGGTGGGCGTCAGCCGATGTAGCCGGCCACGTCCGCGAGCACCTGGGTCGTGCTGCTCGTGTAGAAGTCCACCTTGCCGTCGGAACCCACCGGCACGATCACCTGGTTGGCGATCGTCTTGCCCTGCACCCAGTTCAGATTGGAGGCTGTCGGACGGCTGCCGCCGTCGGCCCAGGCGGTGAGGTAGCCGCTGCCGGTGGTGCCGGTGACGGTGACGGTCAGCACGACGGCCTTGACGCCGGTGGACGGGATCGCGTCACGACCGGTGATCTGCAGGGCCAGCGTCTTGCCCGAGCCCAGTGCCGTCGTCTGACGTGTGTCCAGCAAGCGCAGCGGAGTGACCGTGTCGAAGGCCGAGCCGCTGGTGGAGAAGTAGCCGGAGACGTCGGCGATGACGTGACTGGTTCCGTGGACGTAGATGCTGACGTTGCCGTCGCTGCCGATCGGCACGACCACCAGGTTGGGAATGGTGGTGCCGGTGGCCGACCAGTTGACGTTGGAGGCGGTGGGGCGGGTGGCGCCCTCGGGGTAGGCCTCCAGGTAGCCGCCGCCGACGGTCTGCGTCGCCGTCAGGTTGAGCACCACGGAGGTGGCGCCGGTCGGCACACCCCCATGGCCGCGGACCTTGAGGCTGACCACCGCGTTGGAGATCTTGGTGGCGGTGGAGATGCCGACCTTGGAGCGCGTGTCCAGCAGGCGGGCCGGCTTGAGCGCCGTGTACTTCGAGCCGGTGGTGCCACTGGTGTAGTAGCCCTGGACATCAGCGATCAGGTGGGTGGTGCTGCTCGTGTAGAGGTCCACCGCGCCGTCGCCGGCCACCCTCACGGTCGCCGATGCGGCAATGGTCTGGCTCGCGCCGGTCCAGTTGAGGTTGCTGGTCGACGGTTTGCCGGTGCCGTCCGCCCAGGCGATCAACGAACCCGCGCCGGTGGTGCCGGTGACCGTGAGGTTGAGCACGACAGCGGTCACGCCGCTGCTCGGGATCCCTCCGGCACCCTCGATCTTGACCGGGGCGGTGCCACCCGCGACCAGGGGCTTGGTGGTCGGGACGGAACTGAGCCCCCAACCGATGCCGTTGCGGGTGTCCAGCAGGCGCTTGGGGCTGCTGAGCGGGTGGAAGGTGGAGGCGCCCGTGGCCGCGGTGCCCTGGGCCGCGCACAGTGCGGAGGTCAGGCCTGCCTCCTTGGGCGAGCCCAGGCCGGTGACCTCGTCGTAGCCGGCCGCCGCCGTGTAGCCACTGGCGTAGACGGAGTTGTCGCCGCTGGTGACATCCCAGAAGTTCGTCGGGTAGCTGCTCCGCGCGGCCTTGTAGAGGCCGTTGTTGAGGAAGCCGACCCGGCCGTTGGCCTGGCAGGCCGTGCCGGCGTTGGCCTGGACGATCGCGGCGGCCCAGGTCGGGGCCGCGCCGCTGGTGCCGCCGATGATGGCGGGGATGGGGCTGGAGGACTGGCTGGTGTCCTGCAGGTAGATCGGATACCCGTCGGCCGGGTCCGCCAGGGCGGAGACGTCCGGAACGGCACGTTTGGCGGTGGTGGCGATACCGCCCTGATAGACGACCGGAGCCCAGCGCGAGGAGACGCCGCCACCGGTACCGCCGGCCTCGTTGTTCCACGTCGTCTGGGTCGCGCCGCTGCCGGAGCCGGTCATCGTCGTACCGCCGACGCCGGTGACGTAGGGCTGGCTCGCCGGGTCGTCGACGGCCTTGGCGGTGGAGCCGGTCGCGCGGTAGCAGTCGCTGGAGCCGTCGTCGCCCGATGCGGCCACCACGCTCTGGCCCTGGGCGGCGGCCTCCGCGAAGATGGTGTTCTCCGCGTTCGCGGTCGCGCTGCTCTCGACCGCCTCGCATTCACCCCAACTGGTGGAGATGACCTGCGCCTGGTCGTCGGTGACCATGCGCTGGTAGACGTCGAGCACGTTCTGGTCGGTCGCGGACGCGGCGTCCGGGCCCTGGTAGTCGATGATGCTCGCGCCGGGCACCAGACCGATCAGGTCGTCGATGTCGAGCGCCGACTCCACGCCGACCGATCCGTCGGTGGCCGGCGCGCCGGCCCCTGCCGTCGTATCGACGTACACGGTGGACACCGAGGTGCTGGTGCCGACGCAGGACTGGTACGCGGCGATGCTGCCGGCGTCGACGTTCTCCAGCTCGAACACGGCCACGGTCTGCCCCGCACCGGCGGTGGCGGAGCTGGTCATCCCGTAGGTACCGGCCAGCTTCCCGGGGCTGTAGTAGTCGGTGCCGTCGGTCAGGCCCGAGCCGGTGAAGTCGGCGCAGAGCGCAGGGCTGTACCCGTCGGCGGTCACCGTGCGTGAGCTGCGTCCGGAGACGGTGGCCGAGCCGGAGCCGGTCCTGCTCGTGCGACGCGCCGCAGTGTGGTGGCTGGTGACGGTGTTGAAGCTGCTCAGGCCCACGACCCCGGTCACCGAGGACGCTACGTCCGCGGGCAAGGACGGGGCCGAGGTGTTGAGGTAGTCGGTGGTGCCATCCTTGAGACGGACATTGCGGAAACCGGTGTCGAAGGCGTGGGAGGCCTGCGCGGCGGTGGCGGTGACCGGTATGGACAGGCCGTCCGGACTGACCTTGCCGGGAGAAAGACCGGCCGCCTTCAGCGCCCGTGAGACCCCGACGATGGTGGCCCGCGTAGGGCCGAAGACCGAGGCGAACTGCCCCTTGGCCAGGTAGTGGTGGTACTGGGCGTTCCCCGGTGTGGACACCGCGGTGACGAAGTCCGCCAGCGACTGCGGGTCACGCGGGGCCAGGTTCACGCTGAGGTGCAGCGTGGTTCCCGACGCGGTCGTGCCGGTCACCGTCGCACCCGCCGGAACACGCGGGGCCGTCCCTATTCGCTTGGGTGCGCCCGATCCGGGCGTTCCCCCGTGGGCGACCGCGCCGTCGGCGGTCGCGGTGACGACGGTGAGGGCGACGGCAGCGGTGGATGCCGCCATGATCACCCTGATCCGTCTGCCGGTCCTGACTGCCGCGCGCCCGGGACCCCCCGGCGCGGCGTGGGCCTTCTTGGCCATGCAAAATCTCCTAGAAACTGACACACCGTCGCATCCGTGGCTGCGACGACGGTCGAAGCGTCACTCGGGCTGGCGGGCGCATCCGTGTCACGAGGCACGCAGCAGCTGTCCCTCTTAGCCGAAGTGTTCGCATTTCTTATCAGAACCGGACAGTTACTGTCTCCGTTCGCCCGGGAACCATGAACGGATCTTTACGCCAACCGCCGCAGGGCGAGTGCGACGAGGCGGTTCCAGCCGGCGACTGCGGCAAGTTGGCCGACAGCAGGAACAACCGCTGAGGGCCGATCACGGAACTTGCGGGACACCGCTTTGCGCGACCGACGCCGACCTTCCAGCACCATGTGGCGTAACGGCCCGGCTCATACCGTCCGCGCGCACAGCGGCCAGCCGACCATTGTCCGGCACGGCCACGGCTTGACTGGGCTGGGCTGGGCTACGGACGACCGCGACTTCTCATCTCGGTCGATTCGACGACAGTCGGCGACGTCCACCCGGCCAACCGTGGCTGCGACGACGGGTTACCGCGCTCGCTACACGCTCGCGACGACGCTGGTCAACGTGTCGGTCGAGGCTGCCGACGACAAGCAATCGAACAAGACCATCGCCCGCTACGGCCGCGCCGATCTGCTCTGCATCAACGAGCTCAGATACTTCGAACTCGCCCGCGCCGGTCAGAAGTGAGTGGCGAGCCCGAATGCCTCCCGGAGCTGGGCCATGTCATGACGGTCGTGGTCAGCTGGTTCGTAGCCTTGGTGGAAGTAGACCTGCTGCTCCGGCGACAGGCACGGGACGGTGGTCCCCAGGATGGTGCCGGTGACGAAGCACTGGGCGGGATAGACGAACGGGCGCTCAGGGGCTGGTGACGCCTGCACGGCGGATCCGTCCGCAGCAAAAATCAGAGGATGAAGATCGATCTCCCGACCATGGGGATCGGTGACGACGAACCGCACGGGGCGCCAGTCGAGGGTCTCGGCGAACCCGGCAAGGGCGAGAGCCGCGGCGACAGCCGGTTCCTGGCTCTGGCGGTGCATCAGGTCCAGGTCTCGGTGCTGGCGGGTCTGGTGACCGACCAAGGCATCGATGCCCCAGCCACCACCGATCCAGATGTCGACGTCCGCATGCCGCAGCACGGAGAGGATGGACAATACGTCGTCGGCCGTCATCACCCGCGCAGGCTAGCGTTGATCATTTGAGCGGGCGAGTGGATTTTGTGTCGTGCGGGAGGCCGTTTCCGCTAACTGTCTTCATCCATCGTCCAACGGCATCGGACCGATGATGACGGGTGCTGATCAGGTTGTGCAGATCTTCGGCACCAACATCGAGGCGGAGGGGCCCATGGTGTCCGGGAAGGCCGCTGGTGCACGCGCCAACCTCGCGCTTTCACGAAGCGGACTGTCCGAGGCTGGTCCGCGTGCTGTTCGGCGTCGTACCGCTGACACCGGACTACGTCGGCGGCCTGGTCGACCGCACGCTCGGGGGCGACCGGGGTGACTGCTTTACGGCTGGAGCCCTGGCACCGGAGTTCGCCGAGGGCAACCCCCCGCCGACGACGGGGCTCGCCAGCGCAGCCACCGAACGGCGGACCGGGCATCTACACCATCTCCCCCTCCCCCGACAGCCACCGACCGCGTCAGCGTCGGCGCCGGAAGACCGCACGGCCCTGGTTCGGAACATCACCGAAGCAGAGGAACAAGGCGATTTGGGGACGACGACACCGCTCGCGTTTGTCGCGGTCGTAGCCGTGGTCCGCGAACAGCGGATCCGGACGCCTGCGCAGGCGTCCGAAGATTCTTCCCCGCCCGCGGCTTCTTCGGCAGCACATGCACCTGCTCCACACGACGGCGTCGTTCCACGCGGACAGGCGCCCCCCAGCAGGTCGCGCCGGAGCCCAGCTCCAGGAGCAGGTGCTCCCACTGGATGCGACGAGTTGGTCGATGGCCTCACGGTAAGCGTCACCAACCCGAGGCCGTGGCCGCGGCACTAACCGGGCGCCCGTATCTGGAAGGACGGCATCCATCACAGCGCTCCGGGCAGCTCTGGCGCCCTCCGGGAGCGCGGGGAGGCGCGCACGATGGGCAGGATGCCGACCGTCGGTCGAAGCGGCACGGCCACTGGCCGAACGGGAGGACGAGGCCGCGTCCGGCCTTCCGGACGCAGACCGCCTGCTGTTGATTCGGTGCTGGTCCAAGACCATTCGCCCTCGCCGACACCTGCGGCAGCGGCCGTCCTCCAGGCCGTCCTCATCCAGCTGGCTGCCCACCTCCCGCCTGGACTCGGCTGGTGTCTATCGAGGGCGGTAGGGATCACTTGGGTGTCGCGGTGCCGATGAGCCAGGCGTCGAGTCATGAGGATGCCCGGCTGACCGGGGCGTCGGCGCTGGAGACGATGCGTTCCGCATCGGGGAGGAACTGCTTGAGGTCGGCTTGGTCTTGCCCTTCGATCCCGATGGCGAGCAGATGGTTCTTACCTCCGTATCTGACGTCGGACAGATACAGCCGCAGCACCGAGGGCTCCGCGAGGCCATAGACGTTGTCCCCGGCTTTCGGCCAGGTCAAGAAGTCCACGCAGGCTCGCACTGGGCAGTCGGAAGGCTCGTTCACCGCCGTGCGGGAGATGGCGATGTCGACCACCTTCGCCGGCAGAGCGGTGGTGCCGATCGTGGCGGTCCGGGGTTTGGTGACCTGTAGGTTCGGGCGAGTTCTGAGCCAGGCCGTCAACTGCGATGCAGTACTGGCCACTCCGGCGGCGCGTTTCCGGTTCTTGTCCACCGGGATGAGGTCGGACCAGAAAAGGACCCGGTGCACATCCCAACTCCCCTCCGGGGCCACGGAGAACTCGACGGGCTGGTCCTCGTGGCTCTCCCACCGTCGTGTGAAAGTCACCGACAACTGCCCGTTGAGGAAGTGGGACGTCCGGTGCGAGCCCGCGGGCAGGCTTCCGGGATCCGAACCCCCTGAGAGGCACTCCGGTGCACAGCCCGGAATCCCCGCCGACGCGGAGGTCGCCGGAGTCCTGGACGAACCACCTGAGTCACCCGAGCCACTGGCGCTGCCACACCCGGCGACGAGGACTACCGACAGCGGGACAGCGAGCAGCCGGAGCACGGATTTCATGACAGACCCCCGATTGTGACGTGATGCCCCAAGTGAACCCAGATCATCCCGGAATCTAGCGCACTGGCACAGTCGTGGGCACAGATGGCGCACCGTCCAGGACCACTGGCGGCGGCGATCCGCTCTCCGGCTTGTCCCTTGGACGTCCCTTGCCTTGTCCGTGCCAGCCACATGAAGCCTGACGAACCGCTCGAGCATGATCTGATTCGCCAGGGGGCCGTGCCTGTCGCCGGCCGGGGCAGTTCCTCGCCCGCAGGGAGGCGGCCGGTGTCTCGTTCGCCGAGCAGCAGACTGCTTCGCCCCGCTGACAGTCCTCCCAGCAGCGGTCTTCTCGGTCTGGCACAACGTGTCCGGCGCCCTGGTCGCGGCGTGGATGAACCGCCGTTCCAGGTAGCCGTCGACCGGCCCGTCGGACTCGTCCACGTCGGCGTCAAGAAACTCGGCCGCATCCCCGACGGCGGCCACGACGTCCTGGGCCGGCAAGCCGGCTAGGCCCGGCGCAGCAGCGCGGGCTCCGACTACATCCACTCCGCCGTGGACGACCACACCCGCCTCGCCCACAGCGAGATCCACACAGCATGGAACACCGTCTCAAGGCATGGCCAGCTCGTCCCCGGTGACCGTGGGCCCGCCCGATGACGAGGGCGGCCGTCTCGTCCACGTCTACGGAATCCAAGTGGGATACGCCTATGACCTGTGGGACATAGTCCTGCTTCTGCGGCGGGCCGGGCTGAAGAACGGCTTCGCCGACGGGGACGAACTCGCCGCCTCCCAGCAGATCGCATGGCTGGGGGCAGGCCCGGAAATGTGGGAGCGCAGTCCATAGGCGGGGTCCGGGCTTCCCCACTGACCACCAGCCGGACTACAGGTCGTGTGCTCCTCCACGGCCGCGACGAGCCCGGCGTCCCCTCCGCCTCCCCGACCGCACGCCCGGGCAGGCCCGGCCGACACGCGACCGCCACGGCCGCCCGAGGGCCCGGCGCTCCGACGGCGCGCCCGTGTCACGGGCGGAAGTGCCGCTGCCCGCAGCGCACGAGCAAGAAATCACCCGGGCCGGTCAAGTCACGGAAGGGCAGCTTTTCGGCCATGGCTTGCCCGGCGACGTCACATGATCCACCCAGCAAAGACAAAAGAAACGGTTGTGGCTTCAACGTCATCTTGTTGACGTGGCCCCGACATACGTAGGTTCCTCACGACCTCGGCACACACGAGCCGAGGCCGTATCGCGCACCCCCCACACCTTCCCGGTTCACCCACCAAGCGAAGGACGTACGTTGCGCAGAACCGTTTCTCTCACCGCCGTGGCCACGCTCGCCACGGCCGCCCTCGCCCTGACCGCCCCCCTCGGCCAGGCGGTCCCCGCCACCGCCTCCCACGGTGTCAGCGTCGCACACGCCTGCGCCGCCCCGACGAAGAAGGGCGACATGGCCTGCAACGCCCTGCAGGTCACCGCGGGCACCCCGAGGTCGGCGCACGCCGAGAGCGACCTCACCGCGGCCGCCGCACCCTCCGGCTACGGCCCGGCCTCCCTCCAGGCGGCGTACAACCTGCCCTCTGCGACCGGCGGTTCGGGCCAGACGGTGGCGATCGTCGACGCCTACGACGACCCGAACGCCGAGTCCGACCTCGCCACCTACCGCTCCCAGTACGGCCTGTCGGCCTGCACCACCGCCAACGGCTGCTTCAAGAAGGTCAACCAGACCGGCGGCACCAAGTACCCGCGCGGCAACTCCGGCTGGGGCGAGGAGATATCCCTCGACCTCGACATGGTCAGCGCGGCCTGCCCCAACTGCAAGATCCTGCTGGTGGAGGCCAGTTCGTCGAGCATGACCAACCTGGGCACGGCCGTGAACACCGCCGTGAACCTGGGCGCGAAGTTCGTCTCCAACAGCTACGGCGGCTCCGAGTCCTCCAGCGACGCGACCTACGACTCCAGCTACTTCAACCACCCGGGCGTCGCCATCACCGTCTCCTCCGGTGACAACGGCTACGGCGTGGAGTACCCGGCCGCCTCCAGGTATGTGACGGCGGTGGGCGGCACGTCCCTGAAGACGTCCTCCACCACCCGCGGCTGGACCGACACGGTGTGGAGCGGGGCGGGCTCCGGCTGCTCCACATACGACGCCAAGCCCAGCTGGCAGAAGGACTCCGGCTGCGCGAACCGGACGGTCGCCGACGTCTCGGCGGTCGCGGACCCGAACACCGGTGTCGCGGTGTACGACACCTACGGCCAGGGCAGCGGCTGGATGGTCTTCGGCGGCACCAGCGCCTCCTCCCCACTGATCGCGGCGACCTACGCGCTCGCCGGCAGCCCGTCGGCCGGCTCCACCCCGGCGTCCTTCCCGTACGCGCACACCTCGGCGCTGTACGACGTCACCAGCGGCTCCAACGGCAGCTGCAGCGGCTCCTACCTCTGCACCGCCGCCACCGGCTACGACGGCCCGACCGGCCTCGGCGTCCCGAACGGCACTGCGGCGTTCACCGGCTGACCTCCGGCACCGCACCGCCGACCACAACCGCCCCACCGGCAGGCCCCCCTCGCGGGGGGAGTCGGCCGGTGGGCGGGCACTACTCCGCCGAACGCCTGGGCCGTGCCGCTGGGCACCTGCCCGCCGGCGCTGCTGTTCGTCGAGGAGCGGAGTCTCACCTGTTCTGGATGCGCCGGGCCGCAGCCACGAGTTCGGCAGGCAGCGCGGGACCAGCACACGCCTGATCAATCAGCAGCTCCCGGTACGAGTCGTTCGGCAGATTCGGTGCCAGTTCGATGAGTTCGCTCAGATCGGCACGCGAGCCGGTCAGTCGTGCCCGGTAGGCAGCCCCGGCCGCGCGAAGCGAGAGCTCGGTCGGCTCGTACCCCATTCCCTCGTCGATCATCCGGACCGCAGACGTGAAGTCGCCCTGCTCGGCATGCACATCGGCCAGGTCGAGACAGAGCGACCAGTTCGCCGGGTCCAGGGCAAGAGCGCGCTCGAACGCCGCCACGGTCTGTTGAAGGTCACCCAGCTTGCGCCACGTGCCTGCTCGGACGACCTCCGTCAGCATGGTCCGTTCAACGCAGTCCGCCTGGTCGCAGAGGGCAAACGATGCATCGGTGCGACCGCATGTCCGCAGCAAGATCGCCATCTTGGCCAACGCCTCCGGCAAGGGCGGACGCGATGGCGCTGCTGGACCACACCCGCAAGGGCGGCCGCTACGACATCGTTCGCCCATCCCTGGCTGCCCGACATCCTGCGCAAACAGACCTCCCGCGGCGCCGACCAGATCTGGGAGGCCCGTCCCAAATGGGCGACCCGAACTCCCCGCAGGTGAGCACGAGGTCACCGCACTCGACGTCAACGGTGCCTACCTGAGCGCGCTCAAGACGCACCTGCCGCTCGGCCAGCTCGAGTACACCGCCGGCAACCACCACGACCGCCGCCGCGCCGGCGTCCACCTGATCACGCCGCCCGAATGGGCGCACGACGCCTACCTGCCCAACCCGATCGGCAGCCGGGACGAACCGGGCCCGCTGTGGGTGACCGAACCGACCCTGCGCCTGCTGCTCCGTCTGGCAGGCCCGAAGACGGGCTGTGCGAGCCGCCGGAGATCCACAAGTCGTGGACCTCCGGCGCGACGGAGGGCCTGCTGGAGAAGTTCCGTGTCGCGCTCAAGGACGCCCGAGACCGGGCGATCGCCGACGGCGACGAGGTGACGCTGGAGTACGTCAAGGCCATGTACTCGAAGTTCGTCTCGACGCTGGGGGAGTCGAACTACAACCGGGAGCTGTACCGCACCGACTGGGCTTGCAGCCTGCCAGGAGCAGGCAGGTGAGCAGGACGGGCGGCACGATACGGCGGTCAGCGGGCATGACGGTCCTTCACGGGCAGGCGACGGCTGAGCAGATGCTCCCCCATCCCACCGCGTCCTACCGTGCGGGGCGGCGCACGGGGCCATGGCCCGTAACAGCTCCAACGTGTCAGCGCCGTACGTTCGTTGAGCAGGTCGAGGGCCTGACCATCCGCTATGGGCGGCGCACCCGTCACTGCACCACCTGTTGCTGGCCCTCGCGTTGGCCCTGGCCGGCCGTGCCGGAGCCCGGATGGCGGCGGTGCTCGCGGTGGCGGTCAGCCGGGTGACGCTGATCAGCATGCTGATGGCCCTGCCCGACCCGGCCGCCACCAGCTCGGCGCTCAGTCCGCGGGTACTGGGCGTGGACGACTTCGCGTTCTTCAAGGGCAAGACCTACGGCACCATCCTGGTCGACGTCGATGCCTCGATGGTGATCGACCTGCTGCCCGACCGGTCCTCCGACACCCTCATCGCGTGGCTCGCCGAGCACCCCGGTGCCGAGTTCATCTACCGTGACCGCGACAGCAGTTACAGTCGTGCCGCGATCACGGCCTGCCCGGACGCGTGCACATTGCTGATCGCTGGCACCTGCTCCAGAGCCTGTCGCGGGCCGTTGAACAGGTCTGTCACCAGCACTGCGGCTGCCTGAAGAAGCACGCCGAGCGTGGGCGCGACCAGCCGGTGCAGATGCCGGTCCTTGATGCCCTGCCCCCGACGTTGATCGTCCAGCGCGTCCTTGACCGGCACGTGGAGATCAACCGCATGGTCGCCGTTGGCTACCCCTGGTCCAGTCCCGAGGTGAAGGGGGATGCCGGTGAGCTGGCTGCCGACGTCGATGCTCTGCCCTAGCCTCAGTACGGTGGTCAGTCCGGGCAGGCGACGGGCGCAGCGCACACACCGTGCGCTGCGCCTATTGTGGTCAGTTCAGCGTGCTGTCGACCGAGGACAGCGGTACGGCGTACAGCAGCCGTTGTGGGCGCGCGGTGTCAGTGCCCGACCAGTGGGCGTTGATGTCGGCCGCCCATTCGGTCACCGTCCACAGCCGGCCGGTGTTCCACCAGTAGGACATGCCCTCCGTGTGCATGCCCCAGCAGGCGTACGTGATGTCGCCCCCGCAGTTGGCTGCCGCGCTGGCGCCGCTGGTGTTCTGCCGCCACAGGATGCCGTGCTGGTCGACGCCGCCGCGCGCGTCGTCGACGTAGAAGTTCGGCGTGCCCCCCTGGGTCGTACTGTGCGACAGCACGCCCTGGAGACCGACGGCGTTCGTCTCGTAGATCTTGTCGGCCTCCACGTAGCCGTTGCTGTCCTTGGCGAGGTAGCCCGGGTCGTTGCCGTCGAAGTTGTAGCGCCAGATGCGGGCCGGCTGGGTGCCGCCGGAGGAGAACCACTCGGTGGCAACCAGACTGTCCGGCACGCTGCTGCGGTCGAGCGAGATGGAGGCGAAGCACGGGAAGGAGTCGTCGTTGGTCGAGACGCAGCCCCCGCCGGCGAGGCTGTAGGAGCCGATCGCCGGCATTACGTACTGGTAGCCGTCGGCGGACCAGCCGTTGCTGACCTTGCCGACCACGGAACTGTTGACGGTCGCCTGCAGGATGCGGTGCATGTCAAAGATGTACAGCTGGTTGTGATCGGCATCCTGCTCCCAGGAGGTGACGATCAGCTTGTCCTGATACCAGACCATGCCGCCGATGTGGGACTTCAGGGCGCGGTAGTCGGTGCCGCCGTTGAGGGGGATGACGGGCAGGACCCAGCGGTACTTGAAGTTGCTCGGGTCGTTCGCGTCGATGAAGGCGATGCGGGCCATGTGGTCGGTGGTGGTGGACCCGTTCTCGCCCCAGCCGGACAGGATCACCTTGTTCGTGCCCCACAGGCCGTCGTTGTCCGCGTCACCGCTGGACGTCACCGACTGCGGCAGCCAGTCCTGGGTCTTGTCGTCGCCGTAGTCCCAGCAGTAGTAGGACTCGGCCGTCGGCTTCAGCGGCAGCGCGGTCTTCTCCATGCTGGAGCAGTCCGCCGCGTTGCGCATCGGGTGGTTGGCGCTGGCGAGGACCTGGTCAACCCCGCGGGCGGTGCCCATCTCGCTGGCCAGGTTGTCCAGTGAGGAGGTCGGGACCCGGTGCTCCTGGAGTTCCAGCCTCGCGTAGTCCGACGAGGAGGTGAGGGTGGTCAGCTTCCCGGGGTTGGCGCCGGGAGTCACCGCCTGGGCGGGGCCCGTCGGCACCATGAGGATGGCCACCACGGAGAACACGGTGGCCACCACGAGTCTCAGACGGTTTCGAAATATGCCAGAAGTCTTCACGCAGCAGATGCTAGTAGTTCTTGATCAGGTGAGCTGTGGAGTAACTCTCAAATCCTGTGGATCAGTCGAGGCGGCTCGGGCGTCGGCTTACTGACTACACGAAGGGTGCAATGTCATGGCCGCATCAGAAGCCAATCAGGATATTGCGATAGATGCCTTGTCTATCCAGCGAGCGAGGGCGCTCAACGCGGCCAGGTACTCCAGCGCCCGCTGCTCGGGCCAGTCCGGCCCATCCGGATGCCCGGCCGGATTACGGATGGCTGTGAAACAGCCGATGGCCAAAGTCTTCACCGCGTCCTGGTCCGCGCCTGCGCCCCCTCATCATCAACCTTCAAGTAACGCATCCCGGCGGACGGCGCCTCGAAAGCCTGCTTCATGAGCCGGGTGTCCGATGTTCTGGTGCGCCCAAGTCCCAGCTTCTTCCGGGTCTCAGCGCTGACGGCCGACGCTGCCGCATGAACGGCCGGACGACGATGCCCCGTATTCCACAACGTCTTGGCCGCATCCCAAACCCACGGATGGAACCGATCCGCGGACAACAGCGGGGCCTCGGGTCCCAAACGCTCGCCCCACACCGGCTCGCTGTCGATCGTCCCTATTGCGTGGTGCGCGTCTGCTAGGCGACGGCTCCAGAAGACTGAGGGCTCGTACGGTGCACGCCCGCGGTGGGGACCAATCTTCAGCTCATCCATGATCTTTGCGATCGTGGGTTCCATCCTCGTGGCCTCAGCGAGAGTTGCCATCCCGGCAGGAGAACGATCGCTGGAGAGGGGGTGGTCGGTGAAAACCTTGGGGTTGTTCTCCAGCAGGCGCACGTAACGCTCGAGCTGCTCGCGCATCCAGACACGATCCATGACCCGGACTGTGGATCCCGAGCGTTCAATCGCCTAGCCTCTGTGACGGTCTCGACATGGCATGGACGGTCCAGACCCAGCTGGGAACTCGCGGGTGGTCGACTGCGGTGTCTTCTCCCGGCGTTCGGTGTCGACCTGGTCGTGGTCGACCCGTCGACCGGCCGCACGCTCGGGGGCGCGCACCCAGAACTTGATCTGGGTGCTGCGACAGGCCATGGTCACCGCAGCGGCTGCAAACTCCGCTACCGCTTACGGTAGTTGGCTCCGATGCGGGCCACCGGGCCATAAGATCCCCTCATGCCGGGAGTGGCTGGAAGGTCGACAGCGCGAGACGGGACACCGCCGGTTCGGTTAGGGCGGCTGGGCAGGTTGGAGCGGCCTGCGGTCGGGGCAGTGGGGAGCTTGCTCATTGGCGCCGGCGCGGTAGCGGTTTTTGTCTCGCAGAACCAAGCGGGAACCGCCACCCTGGTTGTGGTCGGTGGGCTGTTTTTGGTGATGGCGTTGAGCGGCCACCCACCCCGTGCTCAGGCAGCGGACAGACCTGCTCACCTTGTTCCCCGCTCTCGGGTTGAGGGCGGGGACGTCAGATACGGCCCCCTGGGCTGACTCCAGAACTCACCCACCCGTGCCGGCTGAACGCCGCAACGCGCGTCACCACGCGCAGGCGTATGTGGTGACCACAACTTTCAGCATGAGGAGGAGCGAGCGCCGTAAACTGCACCGATGTCTGCCGCCGGCGCGACCCCTCGGCGCGCCACTGTCAAAGCCCTCCTGACGGATCTCTATTCTTCGCCCGTCAGAATCGATGCTTGGGAGCGCCTGGAACCCTGGGCGGTCGCGCGTGTGACGCTGCGCAGCGTGGCCGCTCCCCGGACGGTCGTCGTCAAATGGGTGCGGAACCATCCGAGCGAGACCCGCACCGAACCCTGGCTACTCCGTACCGAAGTGGCCGCGCTCCGGTTCCTCTCCGACGACCTCGGGCTGGCCCTCGCCCCGCGAGTCATCGCCGCCGACCTCCCCGCCGGACTCGTCGTGCTGGAGGACCTGGCGCCCCGCGCCGCCCTGGACCGCCTGCTCCGGCGTGACGGCGCCGCAGCCCACGCCGACCGGCTGGCCGTGTTCGCCCGCGCCCGCGGCGAACTCAACGCCTTGACCGTCGGCCATGCCGACAGATACCTCGCGCGACGGACCTCTCTCGGGCCGACGGACCCAGCGACGGACCACGTGGAGCGGTTCGCCCGACTCCGGGATGAGGCATCCGCACACGCCACGGCCCTCGGCACACCCATCACCGGACGAGCTGAGACCGAACTCTGCACGGCTCTGACCGAGTTGAGCGACCCTGGCCCGTTCCTGGCGCTCAGCAACGGCGACGCGGAGACCAACAACATCCTCCTCCACGAGTCCGGCCCTGCCGACTCCCGGCTCATCGACTTCGAGTACGCCGGCTACGCCCACGCCCTCGTCGACGCTGTCTGTCTGCACGTCCCCGGCCCGGGGTGGATGACTGTGGGCGACCCCGTCGCCACCGGCCTTGCCGACCACTACCGCCGCGCCTTGGCCGACAGCGTGCCCGAAGCCGAGGATGACCGGCGGTACGGATTCGGCCTGGCGGCGGCCTGCCTCTCCTGGGCGATCGTCCGCCTGCATCGGTTCGCCTCGGTCGACGCCCGCCCACCCGGCGACCGCAGCAGGCCCCAACTCGTCGAGACGCTGGAGGCCGCAGCCCGCGCCGCCGAGAACCATCGCGCCTTCCCACACCTCACGAGCTGGGCCTGCCGCACAGCCGACCTGCTGCGCCGACGCTGGCCCGACGCGGACCTGGACTTCACCAACCCCACCGCTTTCCCGCCCTACACGGCGCGCCGCTGACTGACGAGGGCGTCTTCCGGAGTCGGGGCAGAGTCTGTGATCAATGCGTAAGACCACACCCAGGCTACCGACGGGTCCGGCGCTGGTTGAGCGAGCAATCGAATGGGGAAGGTGAGCGCCCCCGGGGAATTTCACGAAGCCGCATCAGCGTGTACCCGCGCGTACCGAGGTGACGCTCAGCACGCCTCAGATGGTTGCGTCAGCGGCGACACCTGGCTCGACGCCGTGACCTGAGAAGGGACCGCCTATGGAGTGGGGGCGGCGGCGTGGTGGTGGACGGTGCCACGGCACAGCAGGCGCAGATCGTGCGCGGCCTGTTCGTGCATGGCGGCCGGCTGCGGCCGGGCGGGCGAGCCGGAGTGGGGGACGGTGCTGAGGAACTGCACCCAGCGCAGCTCGTGCAGGTGCGCGGCGAGGGTGTGCCGGGCGGCCTCAAGGTCGGCGGTGGTGTACTCGCCCTCGAAGACGCGGGTACGGCGCAGGGCCTCGTCGATGCTGCGCGGGGTGCGGTTCACTGGCTGCTCACTCCTTACTCGGTCTCGGGCAGGTCGTCGGTGCGGTAGCCCATAGCCGCAGCCAGGCGGGTTTTCGCCGTGCGGTGGATGGAGCGGACCGTGGCCTCGCTGATGCCCGTGATCAGGGCGGTGTCCTTGGCGCTGAAGCCGAGCGCGTCGCGCAGCACGAGGATGTCGAACTGCCGCTCGTTCAGGCGCGCCATGTGCCGGTAAAGGGTCAGGCCTTCCTCGAGTTCGGTGATCTCGTGGTCGTGTTCGGCGCGGAAGGAGGTGCGGAAGGAGGCCAGCAGGGGTTCGGTGGCCGCGCGTATGGCGCCGGCGAACGCCAGGGTCTCCGTGGTGGCGGGGCTGCGGCCCTGTTCGGCGAGCTCGCCGTGGACGCGCTGCTTGAACAGGGCCCAGGCGTAGGAGCCGCGGTCGGGCATGGTGCGCAGCCTGGGCCAGATGGCGGCCAGGTAGAGGAAGGTGGCGTCGACCAGCCGGCGGGCGGCGGCCTTAGGGCCTGTGTGCTGTCGTGATCATGTGGCGGGGCGGGTTGAAGCTCTCCGTAGGCAGGCAGGTGCTGCGGCGGGCCGACTGGCCGGGCCTCGTACTGGAACAGGCGGGCGTACTCGATCAGCTTCACGGCCAACCGCTCGCTGCTCACCCGCAAGCCGGCTCCTATCTCGAGGGCGACTCCTGGCGCTGTCTCTGAGCGGCGCAGTCCGCACCGTGCCGACGTTCAACTGCGACTCTGCCTGGAGCGCGGGCCGCGGGGCTCGGGGACGCGGACCGTGCCGCTGTACCTCTGGACAGCGAAAGCTGACTGATAGTCAAGTCAAGCTGCTTCACTGTATCGCGCACTGTTCATGCGATCGCGATCGAGTCTTAGTCTTGACAAAGTCTAAACTGGGGCCTACCTTTCAAGCTCCTTGAGTAGGTGTGTGTGGCCTAGGTGGGTTTGTTCGTTTTGGTTGGCCGCCACGCCCGGCCCCTACTGAAATCGGAGTTGGACATGAGGTGCTACGACTGCCTCCAGGAGGCGCGCAACGACACCACCGGCATCGGTGTGTGCTCGCGCTGCGGCTTGGCCACCTGCGAGAACCACGCCCGCGTACGTCAGGTACGCGTCGACCACCAGAACGGCCTGGGCGCTTCGCACGGCCGTATCCCGGCACGCAGGGTGGTATGCCACACCTGCGACATGGCCGAGACGGCGCACTGACCCGCATGGTGCGCTTATCGCACCGCGTCACCGGTCGCTGAATGCGCGCTGTCCGTCCGAGCCTGCGCTCTTGGCCTGCCCGGACGCCGTCCCGGACCACTGGCACGGCGTCCGGGCCTCAGCCGTGGTCACAGCTCGGCGTGGCAGGCTGGAGGCACGAGCACACAGGCCCTAGTTGAGCCCTAGTAGGACTCCGTTAGGTCGTTCTGGCTCTTGGGTTTGGGCGGGTGGTTGATGCTCTGGGCAGGGGGCGGTGACAGGTGGTGCAGGTGCCGGTCCAGCAGTTCAGCAGGTCCTGGATGGCGTCGAGGATCTGGTAGAGGGTGAGTCCGCTGTATCGGCTTTTGGGGCCAGACGCTGTTCGGTGAGGAACGCGTGGGCGGCGGTGACGAGGGTGACGTGGTGGTGCCAGCCGGTCCAGGAACGTCCCTCGAAGTGGTCCAGGCCGAGGCCGTGCTTGAGTTCCCGGTAGTCGTGCTCGATCCGCCAGCGGATCTTGGCCAGGCGGACCAGTTCAGCAAGCGGGGTGTTCTCGGGCAGGTTGGACAGCCAGTAATCGGTGGGTGCGTCGGCGCCTTCGGGCCATTCGACCAGCAGCGTGACCTCGGGCAGGACGCCGTCCCACGAGCCCTCCTGCGTGGCGGCGGCCTGGGCCAGACGGCGGGCCCGGACCCCGGCCGGCCGCACCCGCAGCGCCAAAAAGTGCGAGCGCATCGGTCCACGGGAGCCTTCCCGCCAGGCGACCTCGGAGAACGCCTGCCGTCCGTGGCCAGCGGCTAAAACGGACGCAGAGGACGGCTTGTCGCGGTAGCGGGGCTGCGGCCTGCGGCCGTTGCCCGACCAGGCCGGGGCGATGGGCCGCGCGTCGTGGGGGTGCACGGTCACGTCCGAACGGATGGCCACCACATAGCCGATGCCCCGCTCGCTCAGGCCGGCGCGGAAGTCGGCGTTTTGCCCGTAGCCGGCATCAGCCACCACCACCGGCGCCACCATGCCCCACCCGGCCAGTTCGTCGAAGATGTCCAGGGCCAGGCGCCACTTCTCCCGGTGCCCGATGTCCTCGGGGATCCCCGCCTTGCGCCGGCGGACCTCGTCGTGCGCCCATTCCTGGGGCACGAACAGCCGCCACTGCAGCGGACAGGACGCGGCATCGGAGACCGCGTGCACGCTCACCGCGACCTGGCAGTTGGCTCGCTTGCCCAACGCTCCGCAGTACTGGCGGGCGACCGCCACCGACATCTTCCCGTCCTTGGGAAACGACACGTCATCGACCGCCCAGGCATCCGGGCCGATCTGCGGCACCATCCGCTGCACGATCCGCCGCCGTACCGGCACTGGATCCCACGTCGACTGGTTCACGAACTGCTGCAGGTTCTGCTCGTTGCCGTCCGGCAGTCGCTCCGCCATCGGCTGGATCGACTTGCGCCGCCCGTCCAGCATCAGCCCCCGCAGATAGCAGTCACCCTTCGCCCGCTGATCCTTGCGCGGCACCGACGCGAACACGTCCGCCACGAATAACGCCAACTTCGCCCGAGCACGCTCCACTTCATGTGCATCCACACCACCAACATGCCCCCAAACAGGACCGCGAGACAGACCTAACGGAGTCCTACTAGTGTCCTGCGCCAGAGATCCGTCGGCAGAAGCGGGCGAGGGAGTCGAGGATCTCTTCGGCTGTCTTGGTCCAGATGAATGGCTTTGGGTCTT
>NZ_JBEXPK010000101.1:0-23735 GCF_040612015.1 Streptomyces sp. NPDC006476
GATCACCTCGGCGTGCGTGGGCATGCCGGCGGCGTCGGTGCAGTAGACGGCGGTGAGTAGGGCCTCGTCGATGTCCTCGGATGCGCGGGCGATCAGGCGGGCGATGTCGGCGGGCGCGGTCTGCTCGCCGGTCCATGCCAAGTAGTCGTCCGCGGTGGCGTAGAGGCGACGGGGCACGGCTCACCCCCCTACTTCTTGTTGGACGGTGGGCGGCCGGCCGGCTTCTTGGCGGGCGGGGCGTCGTCGGTGACGGTGTAGCCGTGGCGTCTGGCGTAGGCGATCACGGCAGGGTCGTCGGTCTCGGCGCGGCCGTCCTCGAACGTGAGGCCGGCCACGCCACGGCCGGTGAACCCCTCGCGGGGTGTCTCGATCACGGCCATTAGCGGACCTTGACGTTGCGGAACACGGCGGCGGACTTGGTGGCCTTGAGGACGACGGCGACCGGTCCCATTTCCACCTCGCCCTTCTTGACCGCCCCGGACGTGGTGAAGTCGGGGAGGTAGGTGGACACGATCTGTCCGCCGGCGGTGGCCACGGCGTGGAACCCGTCGAGGCCGGCGCGGTAGGCGTAGAGGTCGGTGAGGCCGGTCGCCGCGGTGCCGCCCACGGTCCGGTTCTCCACGGGGATGATCGGGTCGTTGGTGCCGGCCTTGGCGCCCGGGTCGACGAACACGATGTTGCCGTACATCTCGCGCTCGACCGGGCGGCCGTCGGGACCGAGCAGGCCGTCGACCGGGTTGCGGGTGTACATGCCGGCCCGACGGGCGGCGGCGCGCACGCGGGCGAGGGCGAGGCCGTTGCCGAGGATGACCGACGGCGCCCCGTCGAGCAGGGACAGGAACTCGTCGATGGCGTCGAGGGCCTTGTGCGCGGCACGGTCGTCGGTGTCGAAGTCCGACCAGTCCGTGACGGACGTCGCGCGGAACTCGGTCGAGCTGCCGGTCAGTGCCTTGTCGAGGCCGTCGAACCCGTTCTCCTCGACTTCCGTGTCACCGTTGATCACGGCGTCCTGAAACTCCGTCGACGTGGCCTTGATCTTCTGCGCCATGTTGAGCGCGACGGCGCCGGACGCGGCCGGGCCGATCTTCGCAATGACGCGGTCGACCTCGAACGATCCACCGAGGACGGCGAGATCCACGCTGTACTTCTGCGTGGTCACGTTGCTGGACGTGTACTCGCTGTTGAGCGCACGGAACCCGGCGGTGGGCTGCGTGATCAGTCGCCGGTACCCGTACGTGAGCGTGGCGCCCCCGCCGGCCGGGTTGACGGTCTGCTCGAACTGGAGGGAATCGAGTACGGCGGACGACTTGCGGAACTCGTCGATGACCTGCACGTCGAGGTCATCCTGTGCGTTGTTCTTGGCCTCGGCCAGAGAAACGGCGGGCATGGGCGGTGCTCCTGTCTACGGGCCCGATGGGGCAGGGGTGGGGTGATCAGCCGGTCGCGGCGAGACGCGCCGCAATGGCCTGGTCGAGCGTGGTGGGCTTGTTGTCGCCGGCCGGGTTGGCGTCGAATGCCGCGCCGCCGCGGGCCGGGCCGAGGGTGAGGGCGAGGTGCGGGTTTGCCTGCACGGCGGCCGTGATGGCGGCGGTGACGGCTGTCGCATCGGCCGGGTTCACCTGCGCCATGGCGTCCATGAACGCGCGGGAGTCGAGCAGGCGGCCCACGTCGGCGCCGGCGGCCGGCGCTGCGGCGATCACGGCGGACTGCGTGGCGAGCTGCCGGGCGGCATCCTGTCCGCCGGTCACGGCCTGCTGCGCCCACTTCGGCAGACGATTGACGTCGCCCTCGGCGGCCGGGGCCTGCTGCTCGGGTGCGGCCGGCGCGGCGGGCGCCTGCGGGGCCGCGGCCGGCTGCTGGGCCTTGATCATGTCCTGTGCCCACTGGGGCAGGCTCGCGATGTCCTGCGTCTCAGGGGCGGCGGGCGCGGCCGGGGCCGGCGCGGTCGGCGCGGCGGCGGGAGTCTGCGGCACGGCCGGAACGGCGGGCGCGGCCGGGGCGACGGGGCCCGGGGCCTGCGGCGCGGCCGGCGCCACGGGTGCGGCCGGGGCGGCCGGCGCGGCGGGGGCGTTCGAGGGGGTCGACTCGGGCATCGGGGGGTCCCTTCCTGGGGTCGCGGGCATGCAAAAGGGGCCCGCGGTGGCGGGCCCCTGGGGGTGCTGTGATCGGGTGAGCGCTACGTGCCGGCGTCTCCCTCGCCTTGGTCGGCGACCGGCCGGGAGCGGGCATAGCCCTTGATCCATGCCGTACGGAGCAGGGAGGTTGCGGGGTACGGGCACGTGGTCGGCTCATCGCCGTTGCGTCCGGCCTCGGCGCCGGCCAACAGGGCGCGCACGATGTCCTCGCGGGTCCCCACGGCTCACCTCTTGTTCTGGTGGTCGGACTCGTTCTTACGGGCGTCGGCGGCCCACCTCTGCGCCTTGCCGGTGACTTTCTCGATGAACTCGGCCTGTGTGAGCCGGCCGTGTTCCGCCCACCACTCTTTCAGCTCGTCCGACGCGCGCGCATAGGCGATGCGGGCCGGCCCGCTGAACAAGGTGATGGGGTTGTGCCCGGCGGCCTGCGCCTTCTTGTTGAGGAGATAGCCGTTCGTGGCGTCCTCGGCGGCGAGCATCTGCTGATACACGTACTCGTCGTACATGGCGCGGGCCTCGGCCCGGGTGACGATGCGCGCGGTCTCCTCGGTCACGCCTCGGGCGGCGTCGGCGGCGATGGCGGTTGCCAACTCATCGGCCCACGCTGCGTCATCGGCAAGGGTGCCCCACCCCTCGGGGTCGGGGGCGTTGCCCATGGCCTCGGCGAGGGCGTCGCGGTCGGCGAGCAGGTCGGCCACGGCGTCGCCGGTCGCTGCCGGTGCGGGCAGGGGCACGGCGTCGCGGCGGTCCATCTCGGCGGCGATCCGTAATAGCTCATCGTCGTTGGCGTACTGCATGCACCACGCCAACGCGTCGTCCCCCACGGCCGAGAGATCGGCGGCAAGAGTGCCGTTCGGGAAGTACGCGGCGAGCAGGTCGCGGCGGTGTGCCTCGGCGGCGAGGCTGGTCACGTCGTCGGTGCCGTGCTCGATGGCCTCGCGCACGCGTGCGGCCAACTGGTCGTCCGACAGGTGCACAAGGTCGGTGCGGACGTCGGGCAGGCGCGCGGCCACGTCGCGGCGGTCCAACTCGCCGGCGATGCGGAGCGCTTCGGACGTGTCGACGTGTCCGAGCAGGCGGCCCAACTCGGTATCTGACAAACCCGTGAGGTCGTCGGCGAGGCGTCCGCCGGGGGCGGCGCGGTCGAGCAGGTCGGCGAGGTCGCGGCGGTCGGCCTCGGCGGCGATCCGGGCGCGGGCGCGCTGGTCGAGCAGGCCCGACCGTTCCGCGGCGGCGAGCTGGTCGTCAGTCATGCCGCGCACGCTGCGCTCGTCGCCGGACCACACGCGGGCGGCGTCGACCTGCTCGGGCGTCGCCTCGACGCGCCGCTCGGGGATGTTCGAGGCGCCCGGTTGCTCGCGGTGCCTGAGCCGGCGTAGGTCGGGGTGGGCGTCGAGGTGGTCGCGCATGGCGCCCTGCCACTGCCTCACCTTGGCGTTCGCCTGGCGCTTGGACTCGGGGTCGACCGCGGCGGCGGCGCGGTTCTTGTACCGGCGGATGTTCCGTTCGATCGCGCGCTGTCGCTGTCCGGCTTCGTACCCGTCCGGGTCGCTGTTCGGCTCCTCGACGCGTGTGATGCCGGGGGTGTAGGCACTCGTCGAGTGCCGACAGTTCGGGTGCTGCAACCCTGCCTGTCGGGCCTCGTCGAGGGAGCCGGCGACGTCCACACGGACCATGCGGCCGTCCTCGACGGCGTGCTCTACCTCAACCGTGCGCGCGCCCGCGGGCCCGGACAGGGACAACACCTTGCCTTCCCACCTGCGGCACAGAGGGCACTCGCGCGGGGCGTCGGACACGATGACGAGATCGATCCCGGCGTCGGTGAGGGTGCGCGCGTGGGCCTCGGTGGCGGCCCGTCCGACGGACGTCCGTACGGCCATCTCGGCGTAAGAGGTGAGCTGCCAACGGCGGCCGGCGCGGTCGACGAACGACGTGATCCCGCGGTCGGCCCATGCGCGCATGGCGTCCTGTGTGGCGTGCCGGCGCGTGCCGGTACTGAGCAGGGGCGTTGCGGTCACCTCGGCGACAACGGCCCGGTAGCCGTCCTCGACGGTCCGCAGAATCGACCGGTGCCGGTCGGTGAGCAGGTCGACGGTTTCCTGTGCGAGGCGGTCGACGGCCTGCGCCTGCGGGGTGACGTCGTCGACCAGCAGGCGAGCGTCGTCGGACAGGGCGCCCAACTCGGCGACGGCGGACCGGTGACCGATGTTGTACGCCTCGGCCACGGCGTCGAACACGTCGAGGGTGACGGCCTTGCCCACCTCGTCGACAACGGCCTGTGAGGCGGTGCGTAGGGCCTGCACGGCAGACAGCTTGCGCTCGGTCCAACCGGGCGCGTCGAGGCCGGCGGCGAGCTGGCGGGCGATGATGCCCAACAGACGTTCTTCGGCCTGCGCGTAGAGGTCGCGGGTCCTGGTCGCGAGGTCTTCGACCACGCCTGGGTGAATCGGCATCGATTCACCCCCTGAGTAGCCGCCTGAATGGGGCTCGCCGCAAACTTCGAGACCGAACGGGGGATCTCCTCGGCATATCCTTGGTCTGTCGTCGTGGTACGGAAACAGGTAGGCATAGAGGGGTATTGGCAGAGATGAGGAAGCTCTTAGCGTTCGCTGGGAGCGCGGCTCTTGTCGCGATTCTTGCGGGTTGTAGCGATAGTAGCGATAAGCCCGATTCCAATCCAACTGCGGTTGGCTCAGCTGACCTTGACGCTGTCGAAAAGCGTTGGGATTCGCTGACGGCTGATGAGCAGCGGGAGGTGTGCTCCCACTATCGCGACGGTGACTCAGGTAGCCAAGAGGACTTGTTCCAATCCCTTCAGGACGCTGGAATGAGCAAGAACGAGGCGGCCGAAATGATGCCGTCCGTGATGAACTCGTGTACTTGACAGCGGACTGCGGCGCAGGCTGGGCGAATTAGAGGGGGAACGTCCCGACGGGGTCGGGCGCGGCTGCTCCGGTCTCGGAGAGGATGAGCGCGACCTCGGCCTTAACGGCGTCGTCGTTCCATTCCGGGTGCAGCACCTTGACCTTGGTCGAGGTGCTGACGGCGCCGGCGCGGGCGAGCAGGTCGAGGGTCGTCCCGACCGACTGCATCGACTCGGCCACGCCCGAACCGAACTCGACGGTGGGGCGCTGCGGCGTGACCCTGCTGCCGAACAGGGCGCGGTCGAGCAAGAGCTGTACGTGCAGTTGCTCGGTGAGGGCGTGCCGCCAGTGTCCGGCCTTCTTGGTCCGGGTGATCATGCTGCGCTGTGTCCGGGCGTCAACTTCGGTTGCGGTCGCCGGTTGTCCATCGGCGTCGAGGCCGAACGAACTGGGCGAGTAGCCGGCGGCCTGTGCTGCTTGCTTGACCAGACTTTCGGCGGTCGTCCGGTGTTCGTCGACTCGGATCCCGAACTGGGCGAGGGTGATGCCGTTCCCGCCCTCGGTCGGTGGGATCTTCAGGCCGGCCCATACCTCTTGGTCGGCGTCGAACGATGCGCCCTGTCCGGGGCCGTTGTCGCGTAGGTACCCGTCCGGAACGATCAGCCGTGCGCGGGCGAGGCGGATGTCTCGCATCCAACTCGTCCATGTCTCGTCGAGGCTGTCGAACAGGTCGTGAATCGGGGCGGCGTAGTCGCTGCGCCCAATCGGCGCGGTGCGGTGCAGCCGGTTGGGCAGCATGTTCGGCACGTAACTCGCGGTGAGCTGCAGTATCCCGGTGCTGATGGTCTGCCCGTCCCCTTCGCGGTCGAGGCTGTCGACCAGGGCGCGCGTGTCTGGGTGGTCGGCGAGGGACATGAGCCGGCCGAGGTTGTCGCGGGTGCCCTGATACAGGGCGTGCCGGACGTAGCCGGGTTCGTGTGCCTCGATGTGCCGCCATACTTCGCGGTCCCCGCCGGGACCGGGGAGTTCCCGCCAGAACAGGACCGACCGGAGCATGCCGAACCTGAACTCGGGTATGGCGGCGTCCGGTTGCATGGTCGTGATCATCGGGTAGTCGGCAACGTCGCGGTCCCACGTCGTGCGCAGGTAGACGCCGGACAGGGCGGCGGCCTGCTCGGCGGCGCCGAGGCAGAGGGATTGTAGCCGGCCGCGGTCGGCGAGGTCGTCGAGGCGATCCTGAGTCGCGGTGTCCGCGGCCGTGATTTTCGGCATGTCGGCGAACAAGAGATCCGCGGACGTGGCGGCGATGTCGCCGGCGAGGGGGACGTGTAGGCGGTGGTCCGGCCGAGTGTCGTCGTGGCGGCGGCGCCCCCACAGTCGCCATTTCCGCTCGCGGGTGGCGTGGTGGCGGTAGAGGCGGGACAGGCGGTGTCGGTCGCCGGAGTACCACGCGTCATCGATGGCCATTTCGCGGTAGTGCCGGGCCCACTGTGGGGGCGGCCACGGGGTGTTGTCCGCAGGCAGCGGCATCGGTAGTCACCTCCTGGGTTGTCGCTCAGTAGGCCAGTCCTGCCGGTCCTCTAGAGGCGCGAGCAAGCCACTATCGAGAACCGTCGATTACACAGAGTAAGGAAACCAGCGGTATGTGCGATTCGTATAAGTGATTGGAAGGAGGCGTACGCAACGCCTCGTGATCGGGCTGTCAACGAGACGAAAGGAACAGCCCATGTCGGAACCGGCACCGGTGTGCAATCACCGTGTGTATGAGGTCGTGATCATGACTGAGACGAGCATGATTCTGGGAGTCCTCGTTGCCGTTGCGTTGGGGGCGTTGGGGGCATCGCCGCTAGCCGCGGTCATGGCCGGAGGCGCGGCCTTCCCTGCCTTGTTCGGCATAGGCATGACTGCTGTTGCGTATGTCAGGAGGCAGAACGGCTAGGCGGCGATTGTGAGTAGGTGGCGCCACTCGTGGGCGGTGGAGTGCACGGCGTAGCGCAGTGCGTCGGCGCTGTGGTCGTCCAACTTGATCGGGGCATCGTCGCCGCGCTCGGTGGCCTTGGGATCCCATGAGTAGCCGGGCAACTCGTCGAGCAGGCCCGTACAGGACTCGTGCACCAGTAGCCGGCCGGCGGCGAGCAAGGCGGCCACGGACCGGATGCCTTCCGTCACGTCGTTGCGTGCGCGGGCGAGGCCGGGGTGCCCGTCCTGCCACATCTGCGTAGAGAAGGAGGCGGCGCTCGGGTCGATGAACGTCCACTCGGGCATCACGGCGAGGTCGGCGAGCCACGTGCGGACGGCGGCGCTGTACTGCGCATCGGTCATGCTGCGGTGCTTCGCGCGGGAGTCGTGGCGCCACTCGTTCGTCACGTACAGGCGGCCGTCGATGCCCTCGCCGAGTAGGACGGCGGCGAACGGGTTGGTTGTGCCGTAGTCGATGCCGCACCAGTACCGGCGCATGGCGGGCAACTCGTCGACGACGTGACGGGCCTCGTCCCACATGTCATAGACGGCGCCCTCGGCGACCACCCACGCCCCATCGATCATGCGGCGGCGCCACAGACCGACGTACTCGGCGGAGAGATCGGCGACGTACTCGGGCGACAACGACGGGTTGTCGGCGAGCTTGAAGTGCCACGCGCGCAAGTTCAGTTCGGCGGCGCGGTCGATGTAACCCGTCTTGAGCCAGTGCCGCGGCGAGTCGGGGTTCGTCGTGGCGAACAGGCGGGCGCCGGGCACGGACAGGCGGGCGAGTAGCTGCGTCCAAAAACCCTCGGGCAACAGGGTCGCCTCGTCGACGTAGGCGAGCTGCGCGGTGAGGCCACGTAGCCGGCCTTCGGCGCGCGCGTCGGCGGCACCGATCAGGTGGACGGTGCGGCCGAGGATGGTGGCCGTGGTGGCGCCCCGGGTGTGCACGATGTGCCGGGCGAGGGGCCCGAACAGGCTCCGGTCTTGCAGGGGTTCGAGAACGTTGCGTTCGATCGTCTGGAGGCTGCGCCCACACACGATGATCAGACCAGACGGGCCGGCCGTCGCGACGGCGATCACGAACGCGAGTAGCGAGGCGATCGTCTTGCCGGACCGGACCGACCCATGCCAGAGGTTGATACGGGCGGTCGCCTGCCCGATGGACGTGAGCTGTTTGCGGGACAGGGGCAGACGGTCGAGGTTGAGCACCACGGCTCACCCCCCGTACGCGGCCTCCCCCGGATCCGGGTCGCCGGCGGCCTGCGTCAGTGCGTCGCCGAGGGCGCCCAACATGCTGCGTACCTGCTCGGCGCCCTCGCCGACCTCGATTGGGGCAAGGCGTAGGGACTGCTGAATGGCGGTCGCGGTGGCGCCGATGATCTGGCGCTGGTCGGCAAAGCGGGGTTGGTCGAGGTTGACCTGTTGCCACTTGCCGTCTTTGCCTGCGAACTCGCCGTAGATGGTCGGTTGCCAGAGCTGGGCGCGTAGCCGCTCGGCGTCGGCCTGTAGGGCGAGGGCGAGGGATGCGCGGCGGTCGGCTAGGTCCGCCGTGCGGACGGCGGTCGCGGCGGCCACCTCGGCGGCGCGGTCGAACGTGAGCGGCGGCTCGAATGCAGCGGCGATCTTCGACACGGTCGAGGGCGACCGGCCGAGCGCGCGGGCGATCTCGTTCCGGCTCTTGTCCTGCGCGTGCAGTTCGCGGACGCGGCGGCGTTCGTCGTCGGTGATGGGGCGGCCCATGTCTCACCTCCGTCACGGAACACGGGTGGACTGATCAACACAGCTCCGAACACGCCACCATGGCGTAGTGGAAGTCGCTGAACTTGTCTTGAAGTACGTGCAAGCCGTGGTCTGGCCGCTGGTGACGGTCGTTCTGGCGTGGACGCTCCGGAACCACATCCCGTTGAGGCGCATGACGCGGCTCGAAACACCTGCTGGTTCCATCGAGTTCGCGACAGACGCACGTGAGATCCGTTCTGAGGCTGAAGAGTTGGCCGCTGACACGGAGCCTGAGTCGCCAACAGGAGGCGGTACGGCGGAGGATCAGACGTCGCAGTTCGGGGTGTTCCAGGAGGCGTGGAATATGGCGGACGTCTCACCGATCGGAGCGCTGGTTACCGCCTGGCTCCTGCTGGAGTCGCTGTCAAAACGTGAGCTCGCAAAGCGCGGAGCTCTGCCAGAGCCTCGCGGGGCTGCCCGTCTGCTACTTCCGAACCAGATCATTGAAGCGCTGGATCACTTGGGGCTTTCGCCGCGAGGTGTTTCGGTGTTCCACGATCTACGGCAACTGCGCAACCGAGCAATGCACGGCGATGTGACGGTCACACCTGTCGCTGCGCGTGACTATGTAGAGAGTGCGCGATTTGTTGCACTCCAGGTCCACTCACTACCTATGCCCTGATCTGTGTATCTGATCCGTTAAGTCGCTCTAAGCGTTTTGCTCGACGCGGTGGTGTACGGCCTCGGCGGCGAGCTTCCATGCGTTCTGTACGGGCGTGGTCAGTTCGGTCCACGGGGGCAGGTCCTCGCCGCGGATGCTCTTGTTGTCGATGCTCGCCGCGTACGCCGCGTAAGCGTCCTGGGCGAGGCGGTCTGTGTCGGGGCGAACCTTGAAGATCACGGGGCGGCTCCTCGGTCGGGGCGGGAATGCGAAACGCCCCCCGCGGCGGACGGGGGGCGTTCGGTCTGCATGCGCGCGGCCCGTGTGCGGGCACGCCGGAGACGGCCCCAACTTTAGGTCACAGATCGATAACGGCGCAACTCGCGTGCGCGGGCCGGCGCGCGACCGGTCGCCGGCGCTACCCCTCCTCCTGCGCCTGGCGCTCCCAGTACGCGCGCCACACTTCGCGGGTCCGGTCGGCGTAGGCGCGCACGATCCGATCCAGTGGCGACGGAAGTGCGCCGGTGCGCCGGTCCACTAACACGTTCAGGTCTTGGATGAGCCGCGGGTCGAGTTCCTTGATGAGCGACGGGTGCCGTGGCGCGGGTGTTGCGCCGCTGGTCGAGGTCGGCGGTGCGGTCTCTGGCTCCTCCTGCGGCGCGGGGTCCGGCGCCGGCGCGGGCACTGGTGCGTCGAGGTCGCGCGCCACGGTGCGGTGATGGATGCCGAGGCGGCGCGCTATCTCGCGGTTGGATACCTGCTCGGCGGCGAGACGGCGCACGGCGGCGCGCCGCTGGTCGAGAGTGAGGGCGCCGGTAGTCTCTGTGGTGGCCATGGGGGTTGCTCCCATCGGTTAGTCGGCCCGCCCGGTGGTGACGTCACCGTGTGCGGGCCGCACCTGTGTGCGGGCTACTGGGGGTCGAAATTGGCGCGGTGCTCGCGCAACATCCGGTAGACGTACGACTCGGTCATGCCGAGGTCTTCGGCGATCTGCGCGGGCGTCATGCTGTCCTCGTCCGCGGCAATGCGGATGATCAGGGGCGTGACCTTCTTGACGGCCTCGGCGGCGACGCGCAGTGCGCGCACGTCCTCGGGGGTGAGCTGCCGGGCCACCTGGTCGAGGTACCGGGCGAGGGCGGCCTCGTCGTCGCGGTGCTGCTCGTACCCCTCGGCGAGGTCGCGTACGAATTCGAGCGGGTCGCGGTCCTCGTCGGGGTCTCCGCCGGCGGCGATGACCTCGCCACGGCGGGAGTGCTCGAACTCGACGATGAGAGCGCGCATTTGCTCGGCGAGGTGCTGGCCGGCGGGGGAGGGTTCGAGGCGGCGCGGCCCCCGCGTGGCGCGGCGGATCTCGCCCGGTGTCCAAGCCTTGCCCGGCTCCTCGTCGGGTTCGGGCTGCTGGTCGTTGCTCATCTGTGCTGCTCCTGCTGGGTTGGGGCCCGCCCTCGGGTGAGGGCGGGCCGGGCGGGCTACGCGAAGAGGGCGCCCTGTTCGCGGTCGAGGGGGAACAGGGTGGGCACGTTGGTGCTCTCGCCGATCCACTCGCCGCGCCACGTGCCCTCGGCCTCGGTGACCAGGGCGGCGCCGTAGGGTGCCTCGTCCTGGGCTGCGGCGAGGTCGGCGGCGAGCGTCGAGGTGGCGCGGCCGGCGCGGTCGAGCCATGTGCGGGCGGCGCGGGCCTCGGCCGGGGTGTGGAGGTGGCGGTTCGTGAGGATGGCCTCGGCGAACGCGCTGATGAACTGGAGTGCGGCGGTCGAGCGGGGGGTGATGACGAGTGTGCGGCCGCGTCCGCGGGTGCCGGCGTCGAGGGTGGCGCGTGCGTCGGGTGCGGCAGGGTGGGCGGCGGCCGGGCCGGTGGTGAGGTCGGTGTGGGCGAGGTGGTCGGCGAGGGCGCCGGGGATGGTGACGCGCATAGGGGGTGCTCCCTTGGCTTGTCGGTGCTGTGTGCCGGGTGACGTCCGGCAATCCGCACTGTACCGAGTTCAGAACTGAGTTCACAACCCTTGGTTGGGCATCCGCAGGGACCCAACACCGATACGCCCCATGGGAGTTGCTACGCCTGCTGTTCCTCGGCCCGCTCGCGCGCGGCCATAACCCCCGACCACAGGTCGACCAACTCGGCACCCCGCCACACGCGGCGGCGGTGGTCGAGGACGGCCGGGGCCGGGCACTGCTCGCCGTGGGCGCAGAACACGGCAGGGATGTCGCCGGCCTGCGTGACGCCGATGAGCGGCCCGCCGCACCAGGGGCACGGGTAGTTGAGCGTGGTCGACCTGCTGTCGCGGTTCAGGGCCCGCTCGATGGTCCGGCGCGCGCGGCCGGCCATGCTGGCGACGTGCTCGGCGAGCCGGGCGGGCAGGGGGCGGAACAGGTCGCCGGCCGGCTCGTCGAGGGCTCGCCCTTCCAGCCATACGGCGGCCCAATGCAGCCCGTACGCGCGGGATCCGGCCGAGGCTGCGGCGGCCGGGCCTATGTCGCGGGAGGTGGGCAGGTTCCATCGGGCGAGGTTGTCGCGGTCGTCCTCGTCGACGGCGGGGCGCTGTACCTGCTCGGCCACGGCGTCGGCGAGGTCGAACAGGTCGCGCTCGACGGACAGGGCGGCGTCGAGGGCGGTGAGGTTGAGGGGGGCGGGGTGCTCGCGCAGTGTCAACGGCACGCGTCCGATGGTCGGTTCGGACGGCATGGGGTCGTCGGCGGCCTGCGCGGCGGTGAGCTGGTCGAGGAAACCGGCGCACTCGCGCGGCGGCCACTCGGCGGCCGGGGGTTGCTCGATGGCGGCGAGCAGGTCGCCCCACTGCTCGCGTACGGCGGCGAGGTCGACGGCGGCGCGGCGGCCGGCGGCCGGCGAGGTGACGGGCGCGGTACGGGTCGGGGTGCTCATCGGGGCTGCTCCGTGGTGGTGACGAACTGGGCGGACGGGATGCCGGCGGCGCCGTACTGGCGGATGTGGTCGGTGGCTTCGGTCGTGGTGAGGCCGGCGGCGCGGGCCTGTCGGCCGGCGATGACGTCGGGCAACTCGGCGGCCATGGCGGCGCGGTCGGCGAGGCGGTCGCGACGGGCGGCGAGCCATGCGGTTCGGTACCGGATGGCGCGGTCACGCGTGGCGGTGAGGGCGGCGCCGAGGATGTCGAGCTGGTGCACGGCCGTGCGGCGGACGGTGGCCAACTCGACGGCGTGGGCGCGGGCCTGCTCGGCGAGGCGGGCCTCGGTGCTGTCGGCGGCCTCGGCGAACGCAGTGTGTACGGCGACCTGCTCGGGCGACAGTCCGTCGTGTTCGGCCACGGCTGCGAGGGCGGCGCCGAGGCTGGTGGCGGTGCGCACGCGGGCGAGGGTGGCCTCGGCCTGCTGGGCGGGGGCCTGCCGATTGGAGCGCTGTTCCGTGACGGCCCGGTACGCGGTGAGCTGTTCCTCGGCGTCGACGGCCCGCTGTTCCATCTCCCGTATGGCAGCGTCGGCGGCCTCGCGGTGGCGGTCGAGTGCCTGCGTGGTGCCGGCCATGGCCCGGCGGTTCTTGTCGCCGAGGCGCATCTCTTCGGTGACGTGCTCGCGCAACAGGGCGGCCTCGGTGGGGGACAGGGTTCCGCGGTCGGCGCGGGCGAGCAGTACGCCGAGGACGGCCCGCCGGTCGGTGCGGTCGCGGTTGCGGCCCTTGGGGGCGCGCTGGTGCTGGGTCACGGGGTGAACTCCTGCTCGGGGAAGGTGAGTTGGCCGAGGGTGGGCTGTCGGGCGCCGCGGGCGACGGGTAGGCCGGCGTGGGGGCCGTCGGCGGCGCGGGCGCGACGGCGGCAGATGGGGCCGAGGCGGTCGACGGCGGGCCGGCGTAGGGGCCGGCCGCATCGTCGGCACGTCGTCACGGGTGCGGGTCCCTTCGTCTGCCGCGGTCGTGGCGGGCGAGGCGCAACAGGTCGCGGTCGTCCTGTGCGCGGCGACGCTCGGCGCGGTCGCGGGGGTCGCGGCGGTCGAGGCGGTCGCGGGGGCCGGGGGCTCGGCGGGCGAGGTAGGCGCCGATGGGTGAGCCGGCGAGGACGGCGGTGGCCACGGTGAGGGCGCCCTCGATGGGGCTCACTGCTGCGCCTCGGCCGGGTCGAGGTCGACGGCGTGCGCGTCGAGGGCCTTACGGACACTGTCCATGCCGGTGAGCAGGGCGCGGGTGCCGCGGGTCACTCCCCATCGCTCGCGGGTGTCGTCGCGGTGCGTCCGGGCAAGGCGGGCGCACTCGCGGGTGTGCGCGGCGAGCAGGGTCCGGGCGGTGGCGTACGCGGCATCGGCGGTGCGCGGCTCGGGGTCGAGCAGGGCGGCGGCGAGGGCGTGCAGCGTGGGCGAGCTGCTGCTCGCGTGGAACTCGATCGACTGGCGCGTCTCCTCGACGGCGCGACGGCCGTTCGGCCCGACGGTGGCCATGCCGCGGGCGAGGGCTTCGCCGGCGCCGGCCGTGGCGGCGAGCAGGGCGGCCGAGGGCGAGACGGGGTGATCGGGGCACGGGGCGCCGGTGGCGAGGGCGCGACCACAACGGCCGTGCTGCGCCACGGTGTCGACGGCGGGGCGGTGCTGGTCGAGGTCGACAACCTCGGCGGGGGTGGGCTGCTCGGGCACGGGGGCGACTCCTGAAACGGTGCGGACTTCGCGGTGTTGGCGGTGAACCACTGCACGTGTGGTGTTCGGGGTGGCGGTGAACACGGACGTGATGCACACGAACGGGCGGCTTCCCGCGCGCGCGGGGCGGCCGGCGACCGGTCGCGGGCGCGCGCGGGATCGGTCAAAACGCCGGCTCGTCGCTGTAGCGGCCTGTGGGGGCGTTGGACTGCCACGGGTCGCCCTGGGCCTGCTGGCCGTGGCCATATCCGCCCTGCTGCGCCTGCTGGCCGTAGCGGTTCGAGGTGGTGTTCTGGCGGCCGTTGGCCTTGGTGACGGCGGCGGTGGCGTTGCGCAGACTCGGCCCGACTTCCTCGACGTCGAGTTCGTACACCGTGCGCTTGATGCCCTCGCGGTCCTCGTAAGAGCGCTGCTTGAGCCGTCCCTGAACGATGACGCGGGTTCCGCGGGCTAGGGAGGCGGCGACGTTCTCGGCGGCCTGTCGCCACACGGAGCACGTCAGAAACAGGCTCTCGTCGTCCTTCCATTCGTTGGTCTGGCGGTCGAACGTGCGGGGCGTCGAGGCCACGCGGAACTTCGCCACGGCGTGACCGGACGGGGTGAACTTCAGCTCGGGGTCGTCGACCAGATTGCCGATGACGGTGATGGTCGTGTCTCCAGCCATTACGCGGCGGTCCTCTCACGGATGCGGTGGGTGGGCAGGGGGATGACGGAGGCGGCCTGCTCGATGCGGGCCTCGGCGCGGCGGGCGCGGGCACGGGCGTTCTTGCACGCGCGGCATTTCCGGGTCCCGTTCGCCGCGCGGATGGTGTTCGCTTCGTCGTAGGCGTGGCGGGCCGGGCAGTGCGTGACGGCGGCACGGGCGGCGACGTGGTTCGAGCTGCGCAGCACGTTTTCGCGGTGGGTCACCGGTTCGAGGTGGGCGCGGTTCACGCACGCGCGGCGCCGGCATCGGTGGTCAACGTCGAGGTCGGCGGGCACGGGCGCCCCGTCGGCGAGGGTGACGGCGGCGCGGTGCGCCTTGACGGTGCGGCCATCGAGCCAGAAGTGCCCGTAACCGTCCTCGTTGATCGCTCCGTCCCACAGACGGCAGGTGCCGGGGCAGTCTCGGCGGAGTGACCAGGGGCCGGGCTTCGTCTTGGCGTTGAAGCGGTCGGCCGGGGTCGGCACGGTCCGGGCTATGGGCGCCATGTGGATACCTCCGCCGATTAGATGCATGAGCCTTGGGTGGTAAATACCGCCCAAGGCTGGACGATAGCAGGTGGGAATGCGCAGGAATCCGAGAATTCCCGGGGGGGTGACCTGCTAGCGGGGGCTGTGCGCGGCCGTTTCCGGGCCGTTCGCGGTCGGGGCGGACGTGATCGCCCACCCGTCGACTTCAAGGGCGCGGATGATGCGCCACGCGGCCATGCCGGGCCGGTTCAACAACTCGCGCACGGTGGAGTCTTCAAGTGCGGCGCGAACAACGGCGGTTGCAGCGTGGGGAGTTGTCACGGGCGGGCTCCTGCGGTGTGGCGGGCGGTGACGCGCCCGGTGGCCTCGCGGGGGACGGGCGGGCACATCATGAGCCGTTCGAGGGCGGCCTGTTCGAGGTCGCGGGCCTCGGCATCGGCGAGGCGCCGCTCGACCTCCTCGGCACGCTGGCGGGCCTCGTCGATGGCGGCGCGGTGCGCTGCACGTTGCTCGGCGAGCAGGGCCGGGCCGTCGAACTCGTCGAGGGTGCGCCACGTGTCCCACCCCGTATGTTCCTGAACGATCACGTACGCCCCATCGGCGGCCCACGTGCGGGCGATGCGGTACGCCTTGCGCTTGTCGGGCGTCTTGGTCGCGGCCGGCTTCTCGGGTCGGTCGTTCCAACTCCCCTCGATGCGGAATGAGTTGACGTTGTGCGTGCGGTCGGTCGTCTTGGCCTTGCGGCGGTGCTGGCGGGCCTGCTTCGGGGTCGGGCTCATCGGGCGGTCTCCTGGGCCGTGTGGCGGACGGTGGCGAGGTCGAGGCGGGACGGGTGAGGGGTGGCGCGGGGGACACGGCGGGCGTTACGGCACGGGTCGCCGGCGTCGGCGAGGCAGTGCTCGTAAGGGCACGCCACATCGAGGGCGTCGGGCCGGTTCTCGGCGGCGGCCCGCTCGCGCGCTGCTCGGCGGGGCCGGTGCTCGGCGAGGGCGTCAGCAACGCTGCGCGGCATGTACTCGCCGAGGGCGGCGCGGCGGGCCTCGGCCCTGGAGCGCTCGCCGGGCGTGAGCGTGGCGGCGGCGCCGTACGTCAGTTCGCGGTACGACGTAGCGGTGACGGCTCCGACGGCGACGGCCTGCCGGCCCGCATACAGGGCTTGCACGTACGCAACGGAGTTGTCCGGGTCGACGGCCGGCACGGGGTCGTGATGGCGGCCGATCACATCGGCTTTGAAGGTGTGCCACGGCCGGGACACGTCCGACGGGCGGATCGGGTAGGGGCTGGTGGCGATGTGGTGGCGAACAACCTGGGACGCGTCCCAGTGACGGCCCTCGGGGTGGGGCGCGGTTGGGGCGACGTCTGACAGCAAGTCGGCCCACTGGTCGAGCCGTTCGCCGGCGGCCTCGCGGGTCTTGGGGGCCCGGTCGGGGTCGAGGCGGTCGGCGTAGGCGAGCAGGGCGGCGACCTGGGGGCGGTCCATCGGGTTACTTCTCCTCGGCGAGCAGGTCGGCGTACCAACCGGCGGCCTGTGCGGCGCGGCCGGTGCCGGCGGTGCGGGAACGGTTCAGCGGGATCACGTCGGCTCCGGGGCCCGCGGCGGGGACAGCCGGTGTGGTGCCAGCGGCGGGGGCGGGCGGGAGTCCGTTCCACGCGCGCAGGAAGTAGCGGGCGTGGGAGACGTCGCGGCGGCCGGCGGCGCGGACGGCGGCCGAGGCGAGCATGTCGGCGCCGGACCGCTTCATCAGGGCGTCGAGGGTGAACCACTCGGCGGGGTTCAGGTCCCATCGGACGATGACGCCGGCGGCGGTGATCGCGTCGACCAGGGGGCGGGCGAACTCCGGGATGGGAGCGACGCGCGACGGCCCGCGCTCCCTCACTCCTTCACTCACTCCCTCTATGGGTGAGTGATGGGGTACGGATTCCGGACCACTAGCGGTCTGGAATCCCGACCAGAAACCGTCTTGGGTCTCTTCCCCTTGCGGACCGGATTCCGGACCGCTATCCGGCGCGGTTGTGGTCGGGGCCTCGGACCGCAAACGGTTTGTGGTCGGAGTTTCCGACCGCTGGGGTTGTGGTCTGGATTCCCGACCACTACGGCGGGTGTAGTTGACGGCCTCGGGGATGCGGTACAGGGCGGCGCGACTGCCTGCGGCCGGCTCTACGGTCTCCAACTCGCCCGACTCGATGGCCGAGGCGACGGCGGCAAGCGTGGTGCCCTTGGTGGCGTTCAGGCGGCGCACCAGGGCCGCGGTGCCGATACGTGCGGTCGCCTCGGGCCCGGTGATGGCGTCGGCTACCGCGAGCATGACCATGCGCGGGTTGCCGCGGGTGCGGGAGTGCTGCCACACCCAATCCATGGCGTCGAGGGTCACGGCGGGGGTTGCTCCTGTCGGGGTGGTGCGGCCGGCGGCGAGGGGCGCGGGGCTCGTCCTCGCCGCCGGTCCGGTTCAGTGGGTGGGGCGCCGGCTGGTGCGGGCCGGCTGGTGCTCGTCGCACTTCCAGCCGTTCGCGTAGAAGCGGACGGGGACGGCGCCACATCGGGGGTTGCCGTAGTCGCACACGTTCGGCGGCTTGTCCTCGGCGGCCGGCGCCTTGACGTCGACGGCGAGCTGTCCGGGCACGTTCTCGGGCGGCGGCTCGTCCAGGCGGCGGCGCATGGCGGCGAGGCTGGCGGCGGTCGCGCGGGTCACTGCTCGCCCCCTTCCGCCGGCGCCGGCGGGGTGGGGGCGAGGGCGGGCAGATGGTCGGCGAGGTCGCCGGTACGCCACGCAACGGCGACCAACTCACGGCCGGTGGCGGGTTGCGCCTTGCTACCGCGGGTGTAGGTGATGCGGTGGGAGGCGGCGCGGGACGGCCGTATCTCGACGCCGGGCACGTCGTGCACCACTCCCGACGTCTCGTCGACGTACCGGGCGGCGCCGGCCGCGGTCGCCTCGGCGAGGACCTTGCCGGAGAAACCGGGGCGCACGCTGGTCACCACCTGGGCGGGGATGACCTCGACGACGTGCTCGGTGGGGAAGTGGTCGCGCACCCATACGCGGAACGCTTCCTCGTCGACCACCTGCGCGGCCCGCTCGCCACCCTGTCGCGAGACGCTGCCCACCTTCGTTCCGTTGGGCAAGGTGGCGTCCGTCTTGGTGGTGCCGCTCGCCTTGTACTGCCGTTCGAGCAGGTCGTCGGCGGTGCTCTTGGCGTCCTTGTACGCGTCCTTGACCTGGTCGAGCAGGGCGCCGAGGACGGCCTGACGGGTGACGGCATCACGCACGGCCGTCGGATCCGGCGCGGTCGATTCCTCGCCGGCCTCGGCCACTTCGGCGGCCGGCTCCGCGGGTTCCTCGCCGCGCGCGGCCCGCTCTTCGACGTCGAGCCGGTTGAGGCCCATGCGGTCGGTGACGGTGTCGAGGTGGTGCTGTTCGATGTCCGTGAGGGGCTGCTCGGTCACTGGCCACCCCCGGCGGCGGCTTCGATCTGCTTGCGGAACGCGTCGAGGGTGACGGCCGGGGCCTCGGCGATCGTCTTGCCGAACGCGCGTTCAAAGTCGGCGTCGAGGGTGGGCAGGTTGGCGCGACTGGCGGCGAGCCTGAGCCGGTTCTCGGCCTCGGCGCGGGTTCGCTCGACGTTCGCCAGTACGGCGGCCTCCTGCTCGGCCGGTGTCTCGCGGTGGTCGCCCTGCTCCGGGTCGCGGTGGCGGTGCGGGTTGTTCGTGACGGCCTGCTCGCGCTGGCGGGCCACGGCGTCGAGGCGGTCGAGGTAGTCGGCAGGGGCGCCGGCCTTGACGGCGGCGGCCCGGATCGCGTCGAACGCCTCGCGACTCGGCGCCTGCATCGCCTCGGCGAGGTAGTCGCGACGCGAGGGCTGCGGTGCCTGCTCCCATGGTGCGGGCTCGGCCCGGTGGGAGCGGCGCGGCTGCTGCCCGCGCGGGTTGCGCTGCTGTCGTTGCTGGGTGCGCTGCTGGCGTTCGGCGCGGTGCTCGGCGGGCGGCTCGACGGGGTGATCCCGGTCGCCATCGTCGATGCTGCGGCCGTCCACGGGGATCATGAACAGGGTGAACAGAAGGTATTTCAGTGCGGCGGACTGGGCCTTGTTGGTGGCCTTATCGGCGAAGTCGCTTGCCTCGCCCGGTACTTCGGCGGTGAGGCAGTCACCCGCGGGCCCGTAGACGTGGTACCGCATGGTGATGTTGACGTGCGTCATCTTCTCGCCGCGGCGCTCGGCGCGGTGGGCGGCGATGCTAGGCAGGATGAACAGGCCGTGGGCGCGCATCGGTCCGGCCATGGCGGACATCGCGTCATCGACTCCGCGGAACTTGTAGCGCTGCTGCTGGTTCTCCTTGTCCTTGGCGACGGGCATCACGTCGCGCATCACCGCGGCGATGGCAGCAAAGACGCGGGGCGCATCGGCAGGGGCGCCGGCGGGGGCCGGCTGGTAGATCGGTGCCGGGACCGGTGCCGCGGGCATCGGCGCGGCCGGGGCGGCGGGCAGGGGCAGGGCGGTGACGGTCACGGGCGCGGGCTCCGGGCGGTGCGGTGGCGGATGTGGGCGGCGAGCCTGGTGAGGCGGGTGCCGAGGGTGATTGCGTCGTCGGGCGTGAGCACGTCGTCGAGGCGGTCGGCGCTGGGGCACTCGTCGAGCAGGGCCTCGCGGGTGCCGTCGGCCTCGGCGGCGCGCATGGCGCGCACGTGGTCGGGCATGTCCTCGGAAACCTCGGCGAAGTCGAGGCGCAGCACGCGCGCGGCGTGCGCGGCGAGCAGGGCGCCCACGGTGTCCGGGTCGGCGGCGTACGACAGGGCGAGGTCGTCGAGCAGGGCGGCGGCGCGGCTGCCGACGGGCAGGCGAACGGCCTGCCCGTCGACGGTGAGCTGAGGGGCAATCACGCGGCCGGCTCCGTGTCGGTCACGGTGCCGGTGGCCACGTCGTATGTGCGCGCTCCGGTCCAATCGACCTCGGGGAGCAACCGGCGCAACAGGCCGTACGCGGCGCGGTGCTGCTCGGCATCGGCACCCACGGGCCGGCTGTCGGCGCCCGCGAGGACAACCCACTTGGCGCGGCCGTCCTCGCCGGCGTACGTCTGCGCGGCGGCGGTACCGGGGGCGATCTGTTCGAGCTGACGCGCGATGACGCTGCGGCGGGTGAGCTGCCGGCGGGCGCGGTGGGCGCCCTGTAGGCCAGATATGGCGCGGGGGATGCGGGTACTCTGCGGGGTGTTCACGATGGTGCCCTTTCTGGTGCTGTCGGGCGGGCCGTCCGGGCGCAATCCGGGCGGCCCGCCGTGCTTTTCAGGCGGCGGCGCGGTGCGCGGGGGCCGGGGCCTGCTGGCGCTGCTGGCGTTCGAGGCGGCGCATGATCAGCTCGACCTCGGGGGCGAGGCGGCCGGCGGCACGGTCGGTGTCGCGGCGGGCGCGGGCGGCGTCGAGGACGCGGCGCGCGTTGGCGATGGCCTGCGCGCGGGGGATCACGTCCGCGCTCATATGGCGGCCTGCTTGGGGGCCGGCGTCGGTGTGAGGAGCTGGGCGGCGGTCACGCCGTAGTGCTGCTCGACGACAACGGCGAGGGCGGCGGACGGAGCGTTGCGGCCGTGCCACAGGCGCCATGCCGTTGTCCGTGCAACCTTCAACCGGCCCTGTAGGTCTACGGGGCGGTGGTCGCCGAGGCTTCGCGCGGCGGCGTGCAGGGTTGAGCGGTCGTACATGTGACTGACTGTCCTTCCCGTGGGCGGTACGTATCGCCCACGGATGGAACAGTACACGCGTGGGCGGTCCGCGCAAGATCAATGCGTGCGGAACGTGACCGAGGATTTTTACTTTTCCCTCACCAAATCCCCATCTACGCTGGCCAGAGGGCGCTTACTGATCACGCCAAGCGAATCGGTGGCCACGGAACGCGAGCCTCCTGTAGGGTTTCGCTCACCTGTTCGACATGGGGGCCAGTTGGCATGGGGGCATTTCGGACGGCCAAGAGGCCGGTTTTTGACGTGTGCGCGTACGGACCGCCCGTGCGCGGTATGTTCCACGGATGGAACAAGAACCCGAGCGGGACGAAGAGCAGACGAGACGCGCCTTCGGCGCGTGGCTGCGCACGTGCCTCGAAGAACGCGGCTACGTCCTCACACCACGCGGGGGCGGGCAATCGCGCTTCGCTGAAGACGCCGGCCTCGGCCGCTCCACGGTGGGACGCATCCTCAACGGCCAGGGCGCCACAGATACCGACGTACTCAAAACCATCGCGAAGACTCTGAACGTGAGCTACGGGGAAGTGCTCGTTCGCGCCGGCATCGCCACCGTCGAAGAACTCGCCGCCGTGCGCAACGCAACACTTTCCACGCCAGATGCCGGCTCGCTCACGATCGAGCAAGCGGCCGTCGGGCTAGGTTTCGTCGACGAACCGGAACACGGCCTATTCGTCGCCATGACCACCACACTGCTACGCCAACAACAGGCCAGGACCAACGACGGAAACCGCGCCGCCGGCACCTGACCTCTCACACAGGAGAGACCGAATGAGAAACCGCGCCGCCGATGTCCTCGCACCTTTAATGCTTGCCTCTGGCATATCCGGCGTCTTGCTCGGTCTCGTCCGCAAGAACCAACGGCTCACATGGGCCGGATCCGCAGTGGTAACAATCGGCGCCGTCGCCGCCGCGCACCACACGGAGAAAACACACCAGGCCACTAACGCCCGACTCGCAGCCGCCGAGGTCAAGGGGTACCGCCAGGCGCTACGCGACGTGGGGACCGGCCTGTTCAACGACGGCACCCCAGAAACCAGCACGAAAGACAACGTTATCAAGATGCGCCCGCCGAACGATGGGGGCGCAGAACACGAACGGAAGGCACAGTGACGCAACTGCACGTACCGCCTACCTTCCAAGGCTCGCCGGAAATCGACGGCGAACCCTGGCTCGGATACATCCGCGTCAGCACATGGAGAGAGGAGAAGATCAGCCCCGAACTACAGGAAACCGCCTTACGAGCATGGGCCAGGCGGACCGGTCGACGCCTGCTCGAACCACTGATCATCGACCTTGACGCAACCGGCCGAAACTTCAAACGCAAGATCATGGGCGGCATCCAGCGCGTCGAGAAAGGCGAAGCCCGAGGCATCGCCGTATGGAAGTTCAGCCGCTTCGGCCGTAACGATCTCGGCATCGCCGTCAACCTCGCCCGCCTCGAACACGCCGGCGGACAACTCGCCTCCGCCACGGAAGACATCGACGTGCGCACAGCAGTCGGACGCTTCAACCGGCGCATCCTGTTCGACCTCGCCGTGTTCGAATCCGACCGCGCCGGCGAACAGTGGAAGGAAACCCACCAGTGGCGCCGCGCCCACGGCCTACCAGCCACCGGCGGCAAACGCCTCGGGTACATCTGGTACCCCCGCCGCATCCCCCACCCCACAAAACTCGGCGAGTGGATCACCCAAGATGAGCGGTACGAGGTCGACGAGTCGTCGCGCGTGGACATCGAAACCCTGTGGAGCCGCAAACTCGGTATCGGACAACCGGCACCCGACGGATACGGAAGCCTCGCCGCATGGCTCAACAGCCTCGGCTACCGCACAAGCGACGGAAACCCATGGCGAGACGACAGCGTGCGCCGATACATGCAGGCCGGATTCCCCGCGGGGCTGCTCCGAGTCCATCACCCTGACTGCCATTGCGACTACACAGCCAACGGCGGCAACTGCACGCGATGGATACACATAGACGGGGCGCACGAGGCGATCATCGACCCGGAGACCTGGGAGAGATACGAGGCCCACAGCGCCGAACGGCGCCTCATCGCGCCGCGGGCTCGCAACCCCCTCTATCCCCTCACCGGCCTCGCACGGTGCGGAGGCTGCCGACAGGGCGCCGCCAATACCTCAGCCCGGCGTGCCGCCGGCCGCATCCTCGGCTATGCCCTCGCCTGCGGTCAGAGCCGCAACGGCCTCTGTGACAACCCGGTATGGGTACAGCGCCTCATTGTCGAGGACGAAGTACGGACGTGGCTTGCCCGAGAGGTCGCCGCGGACATCGACGCTGAACCGCCCACGCCCATCCCACAACCCCGCGACGAACGCGCCGCCGCGGGTCGACAGCGGGAACGCCTTCAAGCCGAACAGACACGGCTTACGAACGCCCTCACCAACCTCGCCGTGGACCGCGCCACGAACCCCGAGGCGTACCCCGAGGGCGTATTCGAGGCCGCACGGGAACGGATCTTGAAGGATAAGAAGACCGTTACCGAAGCCCTTGAAGAGGCGGCACAGGTCGAGGCCATGCCGCAGCGCGCCGAACTGATCCCCCTCGCCGTCGGCCTGCTCGAAGAGTGGGACACGTTCGAGGCCGCTGAGACGAACCGAATTCTCCGGTCCCTCATTCGCCGAGTCGTGGTCACTCGGGGGGCTGCCGGACGTAAGGGCGTCGAGGGCAGCGGACAGACCACGATCGAGATTCATCCCTTGTGGAAGCCCGACCCATGGGCGGAGACGCCGGCGGCGTAGTCACGCTCGGTTCTCACCGGTAGTAGCCACTTGTTTTGCACGTCTCGTCCCTGGATAGGACGTGCAAAACAGGTGGGTCGCAACGTTTGGACGTGCGACGACGGCCCCGGCACCTCCATCGGAGGGGCCGGGGCCGTCATATAC
>NZ_JBEXPK010000102.1:0-21863 GCF_040612015.1 Streptomyces sp. NPDC006476
CCCCCGCCCTGCCCGGACACCGAAAACACCCGCACAACAAAACCGAAGAGGGGCCGTCAGTAAGCTGACGGCCCCTCACGAAAGATCGAGGCTAGTGCACATCTCGGTGCGGACCGGTGACGCGGCAGCCGCCCTCGCGCTCCTCGACGACGGTGAGGCCGACCTCGCCGTCGCACCCCTGCCTTCCCGCATTCCGGCAACCCTCCTCGCCCGCGCCGTCGCCCACACCCCCCTCGTCCTCGTCCAAGCCGACCCACCACGGGCAAACGTGCAGCTTCCCGCCCCCGACCAGCCGTTCGTACTCCCCAGACACGGACTGGTGCGAGACATCGCCAACCGGTGGTTCCGCCACCTCGGCATCACCCCTCACATCGCCGCAGAGGCTGACGGACACGAAGCCTTGCTCACTCTGGTCGCTCTCGGCTACGGCACAGGCATCATCCCCGACCTCGTCCTGCAACACTGCAGCATCCGGCACCGGCTCCATGCCGCCCCGGCCTCGCCAAAACCCGGCGAACTCACCATCGGCGCGTGCATCAGGCGCACCGATCTCCACCGTCCCTTGATTGCCGCCGCCTGGGCAGTCACAGGACCCGGTGAACCTTATGCGGTCACAGCAGCTTCCCCGCCCCAATCAGCCGCACCACTGACCGGAGCAGTGGAACCCAGTGACGACCCAAGGTGACGCTCGGTACTGGTCTGGCGACTCGCAGCCCAGCACGCGAAAACGGTCCACCGACTCCGTCGGCGGACCGTCACGAAACATCGCGGCCAGATGAGATCAGCGCGAGTTGAGCAACAGTATCAGTCCCAGGGATATGAGCATCACACCAACGGCAAGGAATACAAATCCGAATGCCCGCACCTGGGTTTGGTTCGGAGATCTATCACTGACACCACGCCCAGTCCTGGAAAATACCTCTTTCGCGTAGTCAAGGACTCCATTCGTCTTCAGCAGGAAGAACCCGCCGAAAAGAATAAATCCCAGGCCGCACCCGATGGAGAATGCCTTGGCAGACGCTGGGGTGTTGCTAACAGCCAGGTCGGCTAGTCCCATCAATACGATTCCCAAACGATGATGAACATCCGATGCGATACGGGCGTGCTGCACCTCGGCGAACGACAGTGCAATTAAAACCAGCGGACCAGGCCCTTAAGAACCCGGAAAATCTTGGCCCGCAACGATGCGTGAGCAAGCCATTCACGGTCTTTGGCGATGCTGGCCCGCGTTACACCCGCCTCCCGCCTACTATTGTGGGCGGGCGTCAGATGCCCAGTAGTGATACGCCACGCTACCCGAAATATGGAAATGTCAAGTTCTTGCGCCGCCTCGTACTGGGAAGCCCACTCATCGTCAGAGCATTCGACAGGTGAATTGCTCCACCCCTTCATCACTCGCGGGTATGAACGATCAGCCACGTTAACCTCACAATGCAACCATTACGAACATTTGTAACGCAATCAAACTGCGGTTCCCGCCTAGCTGCGAGGCGGGAACCGCAGTTTGATTCAGAACATCCAGTCCTTCACGGTCACGCCCACTTGCCGTAGCGCCGCACCACCCAACTGTGTTCGAGCCGTGCCCTCGAGCGGAAAGCCAGCCTTTGGCCCCAGGGCGACGCACCCGCCCACTCCTCTGCCGCACAGACTACCGGCTAGGATGCCCATCCCTTCCGCTTTTGCGGTACCCGCCAAATATTGAGACATCCCTTGGTGGCGCTCTTCATTTGAGGACACAGCGTAATGGGCCGCGAGTCCACCAACGAACAGCGCTCCTGCACCCACCACGAAGAGTCCGGCACCACACGCCACTGACGCTATGCAAACGGCAGTACCCGTTGCGGCGAGGATTCCCACTCCCTTGTCGATCAGCCAGTGCTTGTCGGTCACCTTGTCCTTGGTGTTCTGCCAAGCGTCACTGAAGTGGCCCTTCATGATGCTGCCGAATATTCCGTCCTTCTTGCGGCGTTCTGCTTCTGCTTTTGCTTTGGCCTGCGCAATGGCCTGCGCTTTCAGTTTGGCTTCCATTTTTGCTCGTGCCGCTGCCGCATTGGCGTTGTAGTGGGAGGCGGCGTACACGTCGGCCTTGTACTGCTTGGCGTATCGCTTGGCGTAGGACTTGGTGTTGTTGGGGGTGCTTCCGGAGCCCGGGCGGTCGTGGAGTGCTCGGGAGTGGGGGTTGGTGTCGGTGGGGGTGCGGTTTTGGCAGTAGGGGCAGTTGCGGGTCGGGCAGTCGCTGCCCGCGCACTGGCCGGTCGGGTCGGAGGTGGTGACCGGGGCGTTGTGGGCGTAGCTGTAGGCGTTCATCTGGCCTGGGTTGTCCAGGTTGATGATCGGGTCGACGGAGATGAATTGGCCCAGGGTGGGGTCGTATTCGCGGGCGCCGAGGTGGACGAGGCCGGTGGGATCGTCGGTGCCGCCGACGAAGCCTCGGGTGCCGGGGATGGTCTCGGTCTGCTGGGAGCGCAGCTGGCCGAAGGGAAGTTGCTTGCGGCGGGTGACGGCGAGGGTGGTCATGGTGACGGCGGCCATGGCGGTCCCCTGCTGGTCCGGGAGGAGGAAGGAGAAGCCGCTGCTGGTGCGGACGGCGACGGTCTGGCCTTCGTGCGTGTAGTAGCGCACGCCTTCCTTGGTGCCGTCGGCTTTGATCTTGAGTTCGTTGTTGCCGGGCAGGGTGAGGGTCTGGGTGCCGTCGGCGTCCTTGGTGATCATGCGGTTGCCGTCGGCGTCGTACTGGTAGCTGGTGGTCTTGCCGGCCTCGGTGAGGGTGGCAAGGTGTCCTTCGTCGTCCCAGGTGAGGTCCTGGGCGGTGGCGCCGATGGTGCGTTTGGTGGTGTTGCCCGCGTCGTCGTAGCGGAAGCTGCTCTTTCGTCCGTTGTTCGCGCCGCCGGTGATGGTGGCGCTCTGTACGGCGTGCGGCCGGCCGGTGTTGGGGTCGTTGTGGGTGTAGGTGGTGGTGGCGTCGGAGCCGGCCAGGGCTCCGGTGCCGTGGTCGGTCTGTTTTGTGCGGTTGCCGACCATGTCGTAGCTGAAGGACTGCCAGTAGGCGTCGGGGCCGCCCACGGTGCTGGCCGAGGGCTGTGTGGTGCAGTCGGTCTTCGCTGTCCACGCCTCGGTCAGCTCGCCCAGGGCGTCGTTGATGAAGCACTGGGTGTCGGTCGTCTTGGTGGCGTCCTGGCCGCTGGCGGTGGTGATGCCGGTGATGTTGCCCGCGTCGTCGTAGGCGTAGGTGACGTCGTCGATGCGCTGGGGGGCGAGGTCGCGGTCGGTGGTCTGGCGGGTCAGGCGGCCGGTGAATTCGTCGTAGGCCTGGGTCTTGTAGACCTTCTTGCCGAGCGTGCCGTATTCGGTACGCACCGGGCGGGAGAAGACGTCGTGGCTGGTGGCGTTGACAAGGGTGATGGAGCCGGCGGTGGTCTTCTGCGGGAGGTTGCCCTCGCCGTAGACGGTGGTCTGGCGTTCGCTGGGCAGGTCGCCGACGGCCGGGTGTTTGATCCATTCCGGCAGGCCGGTGTAGGCGTTGTAGCCGTAGGTCCAGGTGTAGGCGCCGGCCAGGGCCCCGGCGTCGGCGGGGACGGTGACGGTGCTGGAGGTGGGCTGGTAGCGGTCGTTGTAGGAGTCGACGGCAAAGGTGTACTCCTTGCCGTCGATGTAGCGGATGCTGCTGGAGGGCTGGCCCTTGGCGACGGTGTCGTAGGTCCACTTGGCCAGCGGTGTGCTGTTCTTCGTCAGGGTTGTCTTGCGGCCGATTTCGTCGTAGCCGGTGGTCAGTGTGATGCCTCGGGCGTCCGTGACCGTGACGGGGTGGCCGAGTTTGTCGTAGGTGGTGTGGCTGTGGCCCTTGTCGGGGTCGTCGACGTCGGTCTGCTGGCCGCGGGCGTCGAAGGTGTACGTCCAGATGTTGTCCGCGGGGTCGGTCACGGTGAGTGGCTCGTCCCACTTGCCGTAGGTGTAGTGGGTTTTCTGTGACGCGGTGCGGGCCGCGTCGGTGTACTGCAGGCGGTCGGTGGTGCGGTCCTGGGCGTCGGTGATGACGGTGGTGGCGGTGCCGCCCTTGGGCGGGATCACCGTGGTGCGGTCGCCGCCGTAGATGGTCTTGGTGCGGTACTGCTCGTCGCCGAACTTGCGGGCGATGGCGTCGGTGACGCGGCCCTGGCCGTCGTAGAGGTTCTCGGTCATCGCCGGCACTTTGTTGTCGGCGGCCTTCGCCAGGTCTTTGGAGGGTGCGCCGTCGGCGTAGTAGGCGGCGTAGGTTTTCCATTCCCAGCCGCGGGTGTCGTACAGGGTCTCGGTCACGATGCGGTTCGAGGTGCCGATCGCCGGAGCCTGGCTCTCACGTGCTCGCAGCAGGCCGTCGTAGAGCTGGTAGCTGGTGGCGTACGAGCCGTCGTACTGCAGTGACTTGGTTGCGACGGCGTTCGCGACGGTTTTGGAGATCGTGTAGCTGTACTCGGTCGAGGGCTGGCTGAGGTGATCGGCCTTGGACCAGCCCGGGTTCCAGACCTGCAGGGTGCGGCCCAGGCCGTCGTAGGTGGCGTCGGTGCGCTTGCCATTGGCGTCGACCATGGCCGTGGGCGCGCCGCGGGCCGGATCGTACTCCGTCGTCGTGGCCTGCTTCAGCGCATTGGTCACGGTCACCGAGGTGGGAGCCTCGATGGTGAGCGGCAGGTAGGCGGTGACGGTCGTGTTGCCGTCCGCGTCGGTGTCGGTCAGCGCACGACCGTGGATGTCGTAGGTGTGCCTCGCGGTCGTCAGATATCCGGTGCCCGTCTCGTCCTGCTCCTCCAGGCGGGTCACATCACCCTTGACCGGGGCCGCATCCAGGCTCGCGGCATCGTCGTAGTAGTGCCGCTCGATGGAGATCAGGTCGTCGGGTAGGTGGGGCGTCGTATCGCAGGCGACCGCTACCGCCTGGACCTCTTTGACGGGGGTGAGCATGTTCTTGTCCGCGTTGCGGGCGTAGGTGGTGGTGGTGCACTCCTCGTCGCCGGCTTTCGCGGTGTCACCGAGGTCGGACTCGGTCTTGATAAGGCCGTAGTCGTCGAACGTGCGGATGATTCGGGTGGTGCGCCAGGTGTCGTCGACGGCGGTGCGGGTCTTCTCTTCCTGGGTGCCGGTGGCGTAGGCATTCAGGTCCGGCAGGCCGGAGCGGGTCATCGTGGCGGTGGCCGCGGAGTGCCAGGGGGTGTAGCTGGTGGTCTTTTGGAGGGTGCCGCCGTCGCCGTTGTAGGTGGCTTCCTCGCGGGTCATGCCCGTGAAGGCCCGGTGGTCGGCGGCCTTCACACCTTCGTGGTCGGCGACGTCGGCGCCGTCGATGCCGCGGAAGTAGCGGTACTCCGTCAGTGTCTGTTTGTCGGAGGCCGCAGCTCCGGTGCGGACCTGGACGCGGCCGTATCCCTTGCGGTCGCCGAAGGTGAGGTACTTGGCCTTGGTGAACTCGTCCTCGTCCTTGGTCCAGGCCATGCCGTCCAGGTAGGCGTAGTCGGTTTCCTTGACCGGGGCGCCGCCGGTGTTGTCGGCCTCCAGGACCTGAGTGGCTACATAGGTGTGGAACCAGTCGAGGTAGGGCTCGTAGTCGGCGTCCGGAGCGTCCGGCGGGGACCAGATGACGGGGTAGCAGCGGCGGTTGTTCGACGAGGGAGCGGGCATGTCACCGGCCTTGCAGTCAGGGGCCGAGTAGGTGATGCCGATAGTGGAGCCGGTTTCGGTGTCGATGCCGTAGACGCGGTAGCGCACCAGCGGGGGCACCGGGTCTGGCTTGCCGCCCGTCGTGGCGCCCACGACGCGGTTGGCCAGTTGCTGGCCCTTGAAGGTGACGGCTGGCAGCGTGACGTCGCCGGTGCCGGTGTGCCCGGTGCGGGTGACCGACGCCAGCCACAGAGCCGGGTTGGAGCCGTCACCGGTGGAGGGGAACTCGTGGGTGAGTTTCCAGGTGTCGACCGGCTTGTAGGCGCCGCCGGTGAGGACCGAGGTGTCGATCTGGGCCAGGCGCTTGCGGGTCCAGAAGGAGGGCGCGTAGCGGTCCTTGCATTCATCGCCGGATTTGCAGTACCGGTCGAAGGGGACGTCGGGCCAGTTCTTGGCGTGTGTGGAGTCGAAGGTGCCGCAGTCGCTGAGGCAGCGTTCGGAGACGGTGAAGTCGACCCGGCCGGCGGCCTTCTGGCTGTACATGGTTTTTGAGCGCAGTCCGTAATCGATGTGGTCGAGGTAGCCGCCCCGGTCGTAGGCGGTGGCGGTGGAGGCGCCGGTGTCCGGATTGACGTTGCGGCCGTAGTAGTTGGTCTCCTTGTTCCAGTAATAGGCCATGGCGTCGGAGTGGGCGTCGACGACGTAATCGAGGTTCCACCGCCAGGCCTGCTGGCACCAGGAGTCCTTGAAGGCGTCCGCGTGACAGGGCTCTTTGCTCTGGTTGCCGAATACCGGGACGGTCCAGGCGGAGTTGGTCTCCGGCTTGCCGTCCGCCCAGCCGGGCAGCCGGTTGTAGCCGAAGAAGTAGCGCGTGCCGTTGGGAGTGGTCACCCGCCAGTACTCGCCGTCATCGTCACCGTTGCCGCGGTCGGCGCTGGCGAGTTTCTCGACCTTGGTGCCGTCGTCGCTCTGCAGATGCCACTCACCGGTCTTGTCGTCCTTGACCAGCACATTGGACTCGCCGTTGAGATTGAGGACAGCGTTGTCCTTCTTCCAGCACAGGTCGCCGCTCTTGGCCGTGCCGTTGCTGTTGGCGGTGTCGTCCGAGCACGAAACGTAGTGACGCTCGATGTAACCAGGTTCCATGGACCAGCCGTCGCCGATCCAGTTCGCCTGGTTGTTCGTCGCCGCGGTGCGCCCGTCGACTGCCTGGGAACTGTAGGACAGGCTCAGGTCCGGCTGGACACCTCCTGGTACGTCCGGGGCGTCGATGTCGTAGTTCCAGGAGAAGCCGCCGCCGGCTCCGCCCGTCGTCCATGACGCCGACGGGGCAAGTGAGGTAGCGGTGAAGGTGCCCGCCGGGCCCGATGCCGCGGCCGTGGCGGCCAGCAAAAGCGTGCCATCACTCGCTGCCAGGCCGCTGGCCGACCGCGTCCCGGCGGGTGTCTTCGTCACCGGCGCGGTGGCGGACGTGTTCTCGCCGACCGCGCCGAGGGGAACGGTCGCCGAAAGGGCCGCCGCCTTGACGTCGTTGTCGCTCTTCAGAGCAGTCAGGGTGCGGCAGTCCTTGGCGGCGGGCGTGGTCAGTGCGCATGACGGCAGACGGTGAAGCGTCAGGCGGGAGGCCCAGTCACCGCCGTAAGCCTGCCGGAAGCCCGAGTAGTCGAGGGTGATGTCGAGGGTGTTCTTGTTGCCCTGGAGCGGGCGTACCGCCAGCAGCACCCCGGTCACACCCGCCTGCTGGGTGGCCTTGCGGTCGAGCACCTGGACCTGCGCACGCCCGATGGTGGAGGCCGTTGTCGCGGTTCTCTTGCCGGACTTGGTCTGGTGGGCTGCGATGCGGAGGGGGAGGGTGCCCGCCTCGGTCACGGCAGTGCCCTGTGCCGGGAGGGTGACCGTGGCAGTTCCTGGCGTCGGCCAGGACGTTTTCGATGGGGTCTTCCAGCGGTGCGCGGCTGTGTGGTCCGGGCGGGATATCCGGTGCTTCTTCGCTGATGCGACGGGAACTGGATCGGGGTTTTTCAGCTTGCTCAGTGACAGCTCAGTCGCTGCCGCGGCCACCGGGCCACCCAGCAAAGTGGCCACCAAATAGACGACCAGGGACACGGCGATCCGTCGGATCCATTTCGCGTATCTCGCAGTCACACGGCCGGGACGTCTCGTCCCCTTCGCTCGCAAACCGGACACTATTCCCCCACCGGAAGCCTGCCTGTTTGAAGATCGAACGGAAGGTATCAACATCCGACAACGTGAATAAAGATCTGTTCAACAGTTGGCCAATTATCGACCCTATGTCCACGTGGGCGGCCATAAACGGAATCAACTCATCCAGAAATTCGACATTGCAGGCGACCGGCGAGTCGCGTAAAACCGTTGCGGCCCACGGCAAACCAGAAAATTACCGCACGGCACATGCCGAATTCGCGAGAGGGAAGAAATGCCGACCTTGCGTCAAAGGTGTCCCAGACGCCGCACGGGCGGACAGCGAACCGCAGCCACCGCAATAGCCGCAGCCCTGGCGCTCACCGCCTCAGTACTCGCCACCCAGTCCCCGGCACGCGCCTCCGCCGCGCCTGCAGGCGCAGCCACCACCGCACCAGGCACGGCGGAATCCCACGCGCTGGCGAAGGCCGCCACATCGGGGCAGCCGGTGGAAGTAACCGCCCGCAGAACGGAAACAGTGCAGGTCTTCGCCAACCCGGACGGCTCCTTCACCCAGGATGCCTACGCCCTGCCCCAGTTCGTGCGCAAGGCACACAAACTGGTGCCCATCGACACCACGCTCAGCGTGAATACGGACGGCACTTTCTCCCCCGTCGCCACCGAGGTCGGCGTGAGGTTCTCCGGCGGGGGCGAGGGCCCGCTGGCGACCGTGACCCGTGACGGCCGGAGTCTGACCATCGGGTGGCCCAAGCCTCTGCCGAAGCCAGCAGCTGACGGGGACACGATCACTTACGCGAACGTACTAAACGACGTCGACCTCAAGCTCAAGGTGAGTCCGGCCGGTTTCAGCCAGCTGCTGGTGGTCAAGACTGCGGAGGCCGCCACCGACCCGGCGCTTTCCACGATCAGCCTGCCGCTGAGCACGCAGGGCCTGACCGCTACGGCCGACGACAACGGCAACCTGCGGGCCACGAACCCGGCGGGGCAGGAAGTGTTCACCGCACCCGTCCCCCGCATGTGGGACAGCTCCTCCACCCAGTCCGGAACGCAGAAACTGACCCGAACCGAAGGCGAAAACCCGCCCGGACCGCAGTCCAGCGATGAGTTCGAGCCCGCGCCTGGCGCCCGTCAGGCCGCCGTCCCCGTCGCTGTCAGCAACAACGAACTCAAGCTCACACCCGACGCCGAGGTCATGACCGGCAAGGACACCACCTACCCGGTGTACATCGACCCCTACGTCAGCGGCTCGCGCTCCTCCTGGACCATCGCCTACAAGAAATACCCCAACAGCTCCTTCTTCAACGGCGCAGGCTTCGACGGCGGCACCTCCACCGCCCGGGCGGGCTACGAGAACGAGACCAACGGTCTTGCCCGCTCCTATTTCCAGATGAACACCAAGAACCTGTGGAGCACGAACAAGCAGGTCATCAACTCCACGTTCCGGATCAAGAACACCTGGTCGTGGTCCTGCACCGCCAAGCCCGTCGAGTTGTGGCGCACTGACGCCATCACCTCGTCGACCACGTGGAACAACCGGCCCGCCCGGCGCGGAAAGATGGACACGGTCACCGACGCCAAGGGCTGGAGCTCCAGTTGCCCGGCCGGCAACCTCGCCTTCACCGTGACCCCGGGGGCCAAGGACGCAGCATCGAAGAAGTGGAACACCATCACCTTCGAACTCGCGGCCTCCAACGAGTCCGACGTGTACGGATGGAAGAAGTTCGACGCCAAGTCGGCCGTCCTGTCCACCGAATACAACACTTACCCCAACGCTCCTACGAGCCTGGACACGATCCCCAGCACCAAGAACAGCAAAGGCTGCGGTGACACAGCCCCCTACGGACTGATCGGCAATACCGACCTCTATCTGACCGCCAAGGGCAGCGACCCCGACGGCGGCACCATCAAGGTCAAGTTCAACCTGTGGGCCACCGGTCACCACCCCAACGACGACCCGAACGGCGTCATCATCGTCAACAAGACGGTCTCCGTCTCTTCCGGCACTGTCGCCAAACTCAAGGTCACCAAGGCCGAACTGACGCCCTATCTGACCGTGGCGAACGGCAACTTCTCCTGGAAAGCACAGGACGCTGACGCCTCCCTGTCCTCCAGCTGGACACCCCCAGCGGGTGCTGCAGGCTGCCGCTTCGTCTTCGACCCCACCCGGCCCAGTACCCCGCCGGGCATCAGCTCCAGCCAGTTCCCCGACGGCAGCGACGGCTGGCCCGCGAGCACCGGCCGCGTCCGCACCGAAGGTTCCTTTGCCCTCTCCAGCGGGGGCGTCAACGACGTGACCAAATACGAATACTGGACGGACACGGACCCGACCGTGCACACCGCCACCCCCGGCAGCGCGGCCGGCACCGTCACCGTCAAGTTCACCCCGACAACCGCCGGAACCAACCACCTGTACGCCCGCAGCCAGGACAAGGCCGGCAACAAATCAGACACCGCCGACTACCTCTTCTACGCCAACGGCCCCAAGACAGGCGACAAACCCGGTGACATCAACGGAGACGGCAACGCCGATCTCTATGGCATCGACAAGGACGGCACCCTCAACCGCTTCTACGGCGCAGGCGACGGCACCGTCACCCAGGCCTCCAGCCCGGCCTCCACCGTCTCCTGGACCGGCACCCAGATCACCCACCGCGGGGACTGGACCGACGACGGCTACGAAGACCTCATCTCCCTCAATCACGACACCACCGCGAACACCGACCGGCTGTGGATCCACCCCAACACCGGATACGGCTTCGCCTGCAGCGACTGCTCCGGCGACGCCAACGACCAGCGCGAACTCACCGTCTACGACGACGCCAACAACCACTGGAAGAACGGCGCCAAGCAGATCCTGGCCGTAGGCGACGTAGATGGCCCCGTCGACGTCGACAACGACGGCACCGACGACATCCCCGGCCACCCCGACCTCATCGTCAACGACGGCACCTTCATCTGGCTCTACTACGGCAGCAGCGACGACCGCCTCGACAGCGACCGTGACCCAGTGCTCCTCGCAGGACCGGACGACCCCATCTCCTCGGGCGACTCCAAGGTCAGCGAGGTCACACTCGCCGCACCAGGAGACTGGAACGGCGACGGCCAAACCGACCTCATCGTCCGCTACGACAGCCCCGACGTCGGAGGACTCTACGTCTTCCACGGCGCGCAGAACGACAACGGCTACGACATCAGCGTCACCGGCCGCACTGCGGTCGGCTCCAACTGGAGCACCACCACCGTGCCCGCCTTCACCGCCGCACCCGACGCCGACAACGACGGCAAGCTCGACCTGTGGGCCACCACCGCCAACTCCAGCAGACTCCGCGCCTTCCGAGGCATAACTGCCAGCGGCACGGAACAGGTCACCGTCGCCTCCGAAGCGTTCACCGGCTACCAGACGATCAGTTGACCACCACAAATCCAGACCTAGGGCTTTCCCCCGACCACCACAGACGGGGGAAAGCCCGGGGTCATCCTTCGAGCAGGGCGGCAGGTTCGAGAAACTCGCGGGCCGTGTCGCAGAGCCTGAGCCAGCGGTGACCCCACCGGGAAGCCGGTGTGGCCCGAGGCGCAGTTGATCGACCCGTGCCCTGACCGGATCCAACGACGCCGGGAGGGCAGCGAACAGCTCGGTGCTCCGCCGCTGGCGCAGTGCGCCCGCGGCGGCCCGGGTACCAGAATCCGGGGATCCGGCGTCGGGTTCACCGGCGGTTGCCAGCAGTGCGATGAGGACTACGCCTACGACCGGGGGAGAGGGAGGTGTCGTGGTCGTTCCAGCGGAAGGGGACGGCCTGGCGGCGTGCGCGCAGCAGGGCAGCGGGCGAGCTGGCCAGAGCGCCGGCGACCGGGTCGACGGGTTCGCTCAGGTGCTGCCATTCGGCGGGCTCGAGCCCGGCACTGCGTGGGGGGCAAGCGATCGGCGAGGGCGGTGCGGAAGGCGGGGTCGTTGAAGAGGACGTAGGCGGGGACGGCTTCGAGGGCGGCGTGGGCGTGGCTGGCCGGGGCGGTGGCAATGACGCCGGTCAGCAGGCCGCCGCTCAAGATCGGGACGACAAGAGTCGCAGCACTCCCAAATCGCTGGGACGGGCAAAGTGGCCTTGTCATACTGGTGCGATGTGTTTTCGTGGGGGGACTCCGAACCGGCATTACGTGTGCTTGCCCTGCCGGTCTTCGTTCAAGAAGCGCGGCACGTGGGCAAGCCGATGCCCGCGCTGCGGTGGAGAGTTGATCGACGCGGGCCAGGATCTCGCTGTGCCGAAGCGGAGGGACACCGCTGGGTGGCGGACGTTGACTGCCCTACTGAACGCGGGTGTGACGTTCCACTCCGGCTGCTGTGATGGGCCCGGCTGGCGGCCTCGGACACCGCGCGAGGTACGCGAGCGTCTGACTGCCGCGGCTGGCACCGGCGTGCCGCTGAGCGTAGCGCTGACGACGGTCGACACTGACGAGCTCCGTTCCGGGAACACCGCACGCTGAGCCGGCCGCATGGCCCGCCTCATACGCGGCGACGCGCGCCTGAATGAGACCCTCGTTCGACCGCCACACTTCAAGGTCGGAAAGATGCGGCTTCTCAGCTGAAGAGGCCCGGCAGAGTGCGGCCGGGAAGCCTTCACGTGCGGGAAAAGCCCTGGCTGGACGGGGGAGACCAGCCAGGGCCGTGATTGGTGGCGCACGGAGGGCGGTCGCCTCTCGGCGAGGTGCTCCATGGGGCTTCAGCCGAACGATCGTCCCCATGGGCTATAGGTGAGGCCCGGGGACACTGCCCCTCCGCCAGCCACGTGTGGGTGAAAGGTCAACCGTCTCGGGTTGTTCCTTGTGCCGCCCGGATTCCGCTGTGAGGTGGGGCACCCCGCGTCGTGGGTCACTCGAGGAAGTCGGCGACAAGAGTGGCGAATTCGTCCGGGGTGGTCAGGCGGATGCCGAGAGTTTCGGCCTTGGCTTGTTTGGAGCCGGCGCCGTCTCCGGCGACGACGAGTGTGGTCTTCTTGGAGACGCTGGAGGAGGCGCGGCCGCCTGCGCGTTCGATGAGTTCGTTCATCTGGTTGCGGCTGAGTTTTTCCAGGACTCCGGTCATCGCGCCGGTGACCACGACCGTCATGCCGGCCAGCGGCCCACCGGCCGTCCCCACGACGTCCCCGTCGGCGTCACCGGTGGTGGGGGAGGGCGGTGTGACGCCGGGTTCGGTCATGTTCACCCCGGCGGCGGCGAGTTTGTCGATGAACGGGGCGAGTTCGGCGAGCTCGGCGACGATGGAGGGGGTTTTCTCGGTGCCGATGCCCTCGACCTGCTGCATCGCGTCCGCGTTGGCGGCGCGGTTGTTGTCCATGGTGGCGAAGTGCCGGGCGATGCGGCGGGACATGGACCGGCCGGTGCCGCGCACCCCGAGCGCGCACAGCACTCGCGACAGCGGCTGCGCCTTGGCGGCGGTGATGGCGGCTAGGAGGTTGTCGGTGCTGGTCTCACCCATCCGCTCCAGGCCGAGGAGCTGTTGGCGGGTGAGGGCGAACAGGTCGGCGAGATCGGTCACGAGGCCGGCGTCGACGAGCTGGACGATGCGGGTGTGCCCGAGGCCTTCGATGTCGAGCTGGTCGCGGCCGGCGGCGTAAAACAGGGCGGCCACCAGGTGGCAGTTGCGTCCGTTGGTGCAGCGCCAGCGCTGCTCGCTGGTGTCGATGCCGGAACCGCAGCGCGGGCACACCTCAGGGAAGGCGATCGGCTGTTCGTCGCCGGTACGCAGGTGGGCGACCGGGGCTTCGATGCGGGGGATGACGTCCCCGGCCCGGTGGACCATGACGTGATCGCCCAGGCGCAGGTCGCGCCGGGTGATGTCGGCAGGATTGTGCAGGGTGGCGTAGGTAATGGTGGCGCCGTCGATCTCGACCGGCTCCAAGACGGCGCGCGGGGCGATGATGCCGGTGCGGCCGACGTTCCACTCCACCTCGAGCAGGCGGGTGATCTTCTCGACGGCCGCCAGCTTGTAGGCGATCGCCCACCGCGGGGCGCGTGAGCCCGAGCCTGCCGCCTGCTGGTCGGCGGCTAGGTCGGCCTTGATGACAATCCCGTCGATCCCGAACGGCAGCTCCGCCCGTAGCGCGGCAAACTCCTCAACCCGGGCCAGCACCTGCTCGACGCTGTCGGCGGTGATGCCAGGCACCGCGGTGGTGGCGGTGGTGTTGATCCCGTACGAGGCGGCCTGCGCCATGAGGTCGCTGTGCGCGAGCTCGCCCAGCCGCGCGGCGAGTTCGGTCTCGGTTTCGGGCAGGGGCAGCAGGCCGGAGCCGAAGAACGTCATCGGCACCGTGTAGGCGCGCTCCCTGGCGCGCAGGGTGCCCGCCGCGGCGCCGCGCGGGTTGGCGAACGGCTGCCCGCCGTGCGCGGTGCGCACCTCGTTGCCGTGCTCGAACTGCGTGGTTGTCATGAGGACTTCGCCGCGAACCTCGACGGTGACCGGCTCGGCGAGTTCGTCCGGCAGGCCCTCGATGGTGCCGATCGCGTGCGAGACGTCCTCCCCGGCCGTCCCGTCCCCGCGGGTGATCAGCTGTCTCAGCCGGCCGTTCGTGTAGCGGGCGGCGACCGCGAGCCCGTCCAGCTTCGGCTCGATACTGAACCGCTCGACGTCGCGGCCGATGCGCCGGGCCAGGGAGGCGGTCCAGGCGGTGAACTCCTCCGGTGAGAACACGCGCGGCCGGAGATGGCGGAGGCGAGGGGCGCCCAGACGTCTTCCCACGGCAGGCCCTGGCCTTCGGCGTAGGCGAGAGGCCGCAGCAAGTCGGTGGCGCGTTGAGCGTCGGAGCCCAGACGGCGCGTGAGGTCGTCGCGCATGGCCTGCCCGGCATGGCGCGGCAGACCAGCCCGCCAACGGGCGCTGTACGGGTCGGCGACCACCGATTCGGCGGAGGCGAGGGTGTAGGCGGCGAAACGGGCTACGAGGAAGGACCTGCCCGCGGCGTCGCCGACGGCCTGGGCGACGGCCCCCAGCAGGCTGGCGTTGGTCGACCGGTAGGGGGAGGTGCGACGGCTTTGAAGAAGGTTGCGCATCGTGTAGGCCAGCAGCGCCTCGCCGTCGGCGTAGCGGGGGCTGTCGAGGTCGATGACCCGACTGTCGTGGCGCTGCGGGAGGTTGCCAAGGCCGAGCCGGTCCAGCAGGTACGGGCGGGTGCCTAGCAGGAGGCGGATGCGTCCGCGGGAGTGCTCGATGAGGGGGCGCACGATCCGCGCGCACAGGGTGTCGGGGGTGGCGGCCTCATCCAGCGCATCGATGAGGATCGTGAACGGCCTCTCGCGATCGCCGTGTTGCTGTTGCAGCGTGTCGAGGAATTCGCCGACGCTCGCGCATCGGAACCCGGCTGCGGCTGCGAGACCGGACAGGACCTGGTGGTCGGTGAGGTTCTGGGCGTACATGACCACGTCGATGCTGTCCTCGTGCGGGATCCAGGCGGGATCCAGCCCGAGGGCGTCGACGGGCACCGTGCGGCGGCGCTCAGGCATGGTGAGCGCCGCGACGAGACCGAGGACGGCCGTCTTGCCCGAGCCCGGGCCGGCCGTGACCACGCGTACGCACTCTGCCGCCCCGGCCGTACCCGGCAGCTGCTGCTGGGCGTGGTCGCCGTCCTGGTTGAGCCAGGAGGCGAGCTCGGCCAACGCCTGGTGGCGGCCGCAGAACCACCAGCCCTGCGAGGCGTCGCCTTGATAGCCCATGGCGCGAACCAGGAGGCGGGAGGTGAACTCCGTCTCCCGCTGCAGGGCGTACGCGTCGAATTCGGCGGCGTCCTGCAGGGCAAGGTCGACATCGGTAAGACGGACGTCATGACGGGGGTTGGTGAGGAATTCGGGCGGTTCCCCGGACAACCCCAGCAGGGACAGGCTGACGCGCTGGTAGCCGGGCTTGTCCGGGTGGTCGTTGATCTGCTGCACGACCGCAGACACCGACAAGTGGCTGGGCGCGTGGCCGGCAGTCGCCCGACTACTGACGGCCTTCTCGAGGAGGTCGGGGAACACGCCCGCCTGCGCCTGCTGGTGAGGCTGGGCCGAAGACACGACGACCAGCCCCGAACTGCTCTGCCCCTGCCCCCACTGCGCGCCCAAGCGCTCGAGGGCGGCCGCGGCGAGTTCGTTGCCGCCCTGCCCGGAGTAGCAGGTGTCCAGGATGAGCAGGAGTCTGCGGATTTTGGTACCGCGTAGCACCCGCACCAGATCCGCAGTGGGGAGCGCGGTGTAGGTGATGTCGGCCGGGTCGGCGTCGGCCATCAGCAGGACGTGCTCGCCGCCGTCCTCGAGGACCTCACCATGCCCGGAGAGGTAGACCACGACGAGGTCGTCCTCGCGGCGCTCGGGCGAGGTGCAGAACGCGCGCAGGTGATCGGTCAGCTGCGTCTTGGTCGGGTCCAGGCCCAGGGCGGTCTCGTGGCGGTATCCGAGCTTCTCGGTGAACAACTCGATGATCTGGTCACGGGCTTCGACCAGTCCGGGCCGGTCCCACTCCGGGCACTTCGGGTAGCGGGAGACGGCGGTCGCGATCAGGAAACGGCGCGGCCCCTCCTCGCCCTTCACCCCGCCATCGGGGCCGGTCATGCCAGGCCGTCCGCGACGGCCCGCCCGCACAGTGCATCGGTCAGATAGGCGACCGCATCGTGCGCGCGCGCACCGTTGCGGACGATCGCGCAGCGCACCTGCTCTCCGAACGCCGACCGCAGGTCCTTCACCAGGGCGACGACGTCCCCCTCATCGGCGAGGTTCGCCCACACCAGACCCTCGGGACCGGGCCACACGGCGCGCGGCGGGCCATCCAGCGTCAGGGGGGCCGGCTGCAGGCGGTGCAGGATCAGGTTCTCGATGCCCAGCGGCGAGCCGATCGTCACCAGCGTCCGCACCTGATGGCCGGGCTGCGCACACAACGCCTCGTAGGCGACGACCGAACCCAGCGAGTGCGCCACCACCACCTGGGTGTCCTCACCGATCTGGTCGGCCACCCGGGCCAGGGCCTTCGCTCGCAGGACCGGATCCGTGAGGTAGGCGTGGACCTGCTTCAGATCGAAGACCATCGCCCGCAGCGCCACGCCGGCGAAGAAACGTGAACCGGACAGGGCCCGCAGCGCGGCCTGCACCGAGCGCGGCGTGGAGACGAGTGTGTCCGCGCCCGGCGGGACCACGGCCGGATCACTCGCCGCGGCCGCCTGCCACCACGCCTGCAGCAGCTCCTGTTCGAACCCTTCGGCGACGTCGGCGGCGGTGTAGGGAGGATCGCCGACGGCGAGGAACTCGCCCGGCGGGCGGAAGAGGTCCCCGTAGAACGCCATCGCCACATCCGGCTCGGCGAGACGGACCGCCGCCGCGCCGGCACGGGTCAGGCCGTCGTTGAGGGCCGGTAACCACTCTTTGCGCAAGCTCTCCTCGCCGAGCGTCTGCTTGCCGATCCCGTGCACCGCCACCACACGCGCCATGCCCCGTGCCCCCGAACTCGCCCCCGGCTGTGGTCAGCACTGTAGGGCTTAACGCGAGGCCGGTTGGGGTGGATCGGTGAGACTGGGGGTGGTGTGCCAGTTCCGGAGCGCGACCCGGCTGCCGTTCCAGCGCTCGGCGTACGGTGCGACACGATGTTCCGGGTCATCAGTGCGCGTCGAGTGTGCAGGCGGCAAACGGCTCGTATCCAAAACGGTCACACTCGGACAGTCAGTGGCGGGAGTGACGCCGTGGGTTCCCGATGCGGGTGACGTGTTCGGGGCCGGAGTATTCGACGCCGAAGACCATGGGGTTTCCGTAAGAGATGTCTGTTGTCATCTGTCGTGCCCCGGCGATTCCTACGCCGGGGCGCTACGTATGTGACGACTTGGCCTGGAAGTGCCCTTTTAGGAGAGGCTCTTGTAGCCCTGCCAGCCGCTCGCGATTTTCGTGCGAGGTCCGAACGACCCCTTGCCGTCGCCGTTGTTGCGCCAGACGTTGCCCGCGCTGTCCCGAGAGACCAGGTCGGCTTTGCCGTCTCCGGTGATGTCCCCGACGCCGACGACCGCGTTGTACGAGCTGCCCCAGTTGGTGAACAGCTTCACCCGCGCCGTGAATGTGCCGTTGCCCTTGCCGTAGTACCGGTACAGGCTGTTCGACGTGTCCTGGGCGAGCAGGTCGCCGATGCCGTCGCCGTTGAGGTCCCCGGCTCCCACGACCTTCTTGTACGTCTTCCAGTTGTCGTAGAGCTTCACCCGCGCAGACAACGTTCCGGTGCTGGTGCCCTTGTAGAGGTACACCGTCCCGGTCGAGGAGTTCCGCACGATCAGGTCGGGGCGGCCGTCCCTGGTGACGTCACCGGGCGCGGTCAGCACGTCGTACTGGTTCCAGCCGGAAGTGCCCAGCGAGGTGTACGGCGTCGAGGGGGTGACTGCCGCCCCGCAGCCCGGCTTGTACAGGCGCAGAGCGCCGGTGCTCAGCTTGACCAGCACGTCGTTGCACCGGTCCCCGCTCAGATCGCCGTACGAGACGAACCTGGCGCTGGTGGGCCACCCGCTGCCGCTCACCTTCCCCGAGAACGTGCCGTTGCCCGTGCCCTGCTGGAAGGCGAACGTGCCCGAGGAATCGAGGGTGAGCAGGTCGCCGATGCCGTCCCGCCCCGCGTGGTCTCGCCACACGGGAGCGGCGAGCGTCCCGGCCGGCATCAGATGGATGCGTTCGCCGGCGTCCACGAAAGCCACGCGGCCGGTGTCAGGGTCCAGGGTCCAGCGGATCCGTCGGTCCGAGGTGCTGCCTTCGGGCATGAGGTTTTTGGTCGCGGGCAGATCCGCCAGATCGGAGGTGACCGCCTGCCCGGAGCGGACGTCGATGCGCACCAGCTTGCCGCGCTCGGTGTCATGGCGTACCACGAACCCGTCGGCCAGCAGCACGTCGCCAAAGGGCACAGCCACCGACCGTCCGCGGGAGCGGTCGAACACGCCGGCCTTCTGCTGCGCAGCGCACGCCCAGTAGACGAAACGGCCCTTCACCTGCAGCTCGCTGGGCACGCACGCCGAGCCGACGTTGACGTCCAGGGCCGCGGCCGTCGAGCCGAGGCGGCTCATCGACAGGTGCCCGGCGGTGGACGTCGTGGTCCACAGCTGTCCGTCCCACAGGGTGGCGGCCACAGCCGTACGTGTCGACACCACCTTGGACTGCGTCCAGTCGACGAGGAACTGCTTGCGGGTCGGGCCGCCCGAGAGCAGCGCGTACCGTCCTTCCGCGGCGCTCACCTCACCGTAGAAGCCGTCAACCGTCAGCGTCTGGACCTCACCATCGGGTGTACGGCGGTGCACCAGCTCTGAGTTGTCCAAGTCGTTGTAGACAACCGATCCGTCGCCCGCGCCGAACAGCCGCACACAGCTGTACGTGACACTGCACGGCTTGACCCATCCGCCGGCCTGCCGGACCGGCCCCACCTGGGGGACTTCGTCAGCCGACACGGTGCGCGTGTTGAACATGACGTCGTAGGACGGGGACGAGGTCTGGTCGGTCCAGGCAAGCGTGCCGCCCACCAGCGACAGCCCGTCGACAGGTGCGGGCACCGGCGGCAGGTCCATCAGCTCATCGGCGACGATCTGCCCATCCGGCGCCTGGGAGAGCCGGAACATCCCCCAGTGCGCCTTGTCGGGACCGCCCACCACGACAGCTGACCCGTCCGCCGACGCGTGGACCCAGCCGTCCATCTGCGGAAGCAGCGTGCGCCATTCCCCGGCGTCGGTCAGGGGCCGGGTGAGCACGGCACGGGTCTCGTCGCCGTAGGTGGCCACCACGACGTCGTCACCGACGACCGTGAAGTCGGTCTTCCCCACGGTGCCCTGGGCCGGAACGGTGATCACCGGTCCATCCAGCGCGTCGCGGCGCAGCAGCCGCGCACCGGCGCCCGGGTACCACCAGCCGACGTAGTCCTCACTTAGGACGGGCAGCCGGGCCGAGTTCGCGTTGTAGGGGGCGAACACCTTGGTCCAGGTCCCGGCTTGGACGTCGACGAGCACGAGCTGGTCGAGGAATACCTGGGGGTCCTCGGTCGGCACGCGGTAGCGCAACAGCAACGAGCGGTCATCCACCCCGCTCAACCCAAGGAGCTTGGCGTCGGCCGGCCAGCCGGTCACCTTCGTGTCCTCAGTGCCGCCCCCGGCCGCCCGCTTGAGCAAATGCAGTTCACGTACGTTGGTCGACCCGCCCAGATAAGCGACCACGACACCCTCGCCGGCCGTCCCGGCATACCTCAGACCGGTCGGGACGGTCACCGAGCCCCTGTCCTCACCGGAGCCCATCGCGCGAAACCGCACGACGCGTCGGCCCTCCGCATCGGTCGACAGGGTGTAGGTGGAATCCGACTGAGCGAGCCCATTGGGCTGCTGAGTACCGGCGAACTCGGTCACCTCCCGGGTCCGGTGCGTCGCGTAGTCGGTCCACAGCCAGCCGCTGGATCCCTCGGGATTCGACAGCACACCCGTGTCGCCGAAACCGATGAACACCGGGTTGCGCGTGGCGCTCCGGTCCGCGGCCGGGAGCACGACGTCGCCCCCTCCAACGACCTGGTCAGCCCCGATGGCCACCGCCATCCCTGTCGGCACCGCGCCCGGCGCACCCAAGGCGAGGGCGACAGCCACGGCCAGGGCCGCACCGCCTCTGCCGAACAGACAGCGTCGCATGACCTTGCTGACCCCCACGGAACCCCCCGGCCCCTCGCCCTGGCAGCTGTCACCTCGATAGCCCCGACAGCTGTGGTCTGAATGAAATGTGCATGCCCTGAGCGGGCGACGGGAGCTTATCAGCGCACACCAGTGGGGTCGGCGGGATTACCAGGGCAGCGGCAGGGCCCACACGATTCACAGCGCGTACAGCAGGGCCAGCCGCGACCTCTATCGACGCGCAAGGTCCTGTTGGGTCTTGGACCGTGTCCGTGGTGTAGCACGGCGCGTCCCGGAAGGCTCTTCGTTGTCAGTGCGGCCTGGCATGGTTCGGATCATGTTCGAGGGACTTGATGACATCGACTGGGCGTCGCTGGAGCACGCGTACGGCACGGCCGAGGAAGTACCAGCGCTGCTGAGGGCGCTGCGCTCCACGCACACAGAGGAGCGCCACCTCTGTCGGTTGCCCGACGTATCCGTCCACCCCGACATCATCCTGGACAGCGGCCTCAGCGCGATCAGCAGATTCTTGTACGTCGTCCTGCTGGCCCTGCCTGACGACTTCGAGATGGATGAGGCGGCTGCGCTCGCCGGAGCCGGCTCCAAACACTCTCTGGACGCGCATCTTGCGGAACTGGTGACAGCCGGCCTCATCCAGATCGACGAGGAGGAAGGCGAGGAGATTCTCACCATCCATGCGACGCCGCAGCGACGGACATTCTCCCCAAGGCATGGACCGGTTAGCCGAGTTAGTCATCATTGACCCGCATTCCCTTATCGCCTGGCCATAGTCCCCGAGATCCGGTTCGACGAATGCCGCACGTGTTCGCCTGGGTCAGGTTCTCCCGGGTGCACGTGAGAGCTTCCAGCGCTTCGTAGCCGACGGTCGCGACGACAAGCATCTCCGCGCGGCATAACCGCTAACAGGGCAGATCACGGAAGCGCGGGTACCGGTTGAAGCCGAGCAGGGAGAACAGCACCCCATGCCGGAGTACGAGGCGTTGTTTATCAGAATCGATTAGTGCTGGGCAACGGACCAGACGGATGCGAAGAACGCTGGAAGACCGTGATATCGCGTCCCAGAGTTACCACGAGATGGCCAGCGGAAGAGAAGTCAAGAGCTCGCACGTTCGGTGCTCAGCACTGTAGAGGGCGCCGGATCACGCAACACCGCATTCTACGAAGTGCCGTCCATCGCCGGGCTCAGTCCCGGCTCCGCCTGACGCAGCGCCTTCACCGCTGCAGTGCACTACGTGAGCGGCCCGCGAGTGTCAGAGAGCCGATCGGCCCGCGTGATCAGACACTCCACAGAAGTCGAGGATCGACCCGGCTCTGCTTCTGTCTCGTGCGGCGGCAACTTAGACGTCATCTCATTTGGCGTGTTCGATACCCTGTTGACGTGGGAATCGTTGAGCGGCTGGTGCCGGACGAGTTGTGGGAACTGTTCCAGCGGGT
>NZ_JBEXPK010000103.1:0-21550 GCF_040612015.1 Streptomyces sp. NPDC006476
CGGATCACTCCGTGATCCGGACCGGTCCGTACCGGCCTGCTCCGCAGTCCTGTACGGGATCTGACGCACCCTCCGGGCGCGTCAGGGGGAGCGGTAGCGAGGGGAGGGTGTTCGTGTCGGGGGGTTGGCACGCTTCCTGGCTGCCTCCGATCGGTTTCGGTCACTTCAGGACAGAGAGTGTGCGTCACTTCCATCAAGTGGCTTAGTTCTGGGATGATGGCTGGGTTGCTCTTCCATGCCTGACTTTCGGGAGAGGAACTGTAGAGGCCTCAGTGCTATTGCCGTAAATTTCGGCGCTGGATCGATTCTGGGGTAACTCTGTATCTCCTCTCCGTCTCCGAGAATGTGAGGAATCGTGGCTCGTATGGAATTGCGTCCGCATCAGGCTGAGGCAGTCGATAACGTGGTTCGAATCCTCGGGACACCGCCCGGAGGGCGCATCCCACCGGAGGGGCTGAGGACGCAGGTTATCGCCGCTACCGGTTCCGGTAAATCCCTGATCGCCGCTGAGTCTGCCCATCGGCTTTCTGCTCACCGCGTGCTGGTTTTGGTGCCGACGCTGGATCTGCTGACGCAGATGGCCAGCGCCTGGCGCCGGGCGGGCCGGGGCGGGGCGATGATCGGGGTGTGCTCGTTGCGGGCGGAGGAGAGCCAGGGACTGCCGTGTACGACGGACCCGGACGAGCTGGTGGAGTGGATGGCGGGGTTGGAGACGGTCACCGTCTTCGCCACGTACGCGTCGGTCGGGTTGGGCATCCTGCAGCGCGCTCATGTGGCTGGCCTGGGGGTGTGGAGCCTGATGGTCGTGGACGAAGCCCACAGAACCAGTGGGGATGGCATGAAGCCGTGGGCGGCCGTGCACGACCAGACGAAGCTCCCCGCGGAGCGCCGGCTCTACATGACGGCGACGGCGCGGGTGTGGGAGGCGGAGGGTGAGCGTCCGCATCTCGTGGCGTCCATGGAGCCCGACTCCCCAGTGTTCGGGCCGGTGGCGTACAAGTTGACGCTGTCTCAGGCGATCGGCCGGGGCATCGTCGCCCCGTATCAGGTTTTGTGTCTCGACATCCGCGACCCCGACCTCTATGCAGCGTTGAGCAGTGAAGACACCGGCTCCGATGCAGTGCGCGGCGCACGGCTGGCGGCGGTGCAGACCGGGCTGATGCACGCCGCGACGCGGGAGCATTTCCGGCGGGTGCTGTCCTTCCACAGCCGGGTGCAGGAGGCCGAGGCCATGGCGGCCTCGGTGCCGGTGACTGCCCGCCGGCTCGCTGAGGCGGAGCCGGAGCGGTATCCGCCGGTGGAGCAGGTGTGGGCTGAGTGGCTGTACGGCGAGCACGCCCCCGGACATCGCCGGATGGTGCTCGAAGAATTCGCTTCCGATTTCCTCGGAGGGCCCGAATATGCGGGCCGGGATGTGCGTGCGGAGTTGCGTGTATTGAGCTCCGTTCGGGTTCTCGGTGAAGGGGTCGATACCGCCGAATGTGATGCGGTCCTTTTCTCCGATGCGCGCGGCTCGATGGTCGATATCGTGCAGATGGTTGGGCGCGCACTGCGCTTGCATCCAGACCGTGGAAAACTCGCGACATTGATCGTTCCCGTGTTTCTCGGGCCGGACGAAGATCCGAACGAAATGCTCACCTCAGACGCCTACGGGACCCTCAGTAAGATCCTTTCCGCTCTGCGATCTCATGATGCAGAGACCGTCGAAGCTCTCGCCGACCCCCGTCTGCGCAACAGTCGCCCCGCCGCCGACACGGACGACGCGGACGCCCCGGAGGGCGACGAAGAGGACGCTCAGGACGCCGACGTTGAGACCCAAGTGCCGGTGTCTGACCGGGCGTTGGGGGTGTTGCGGTTCAGCGAGGAACGGGATCCTGCGGTGTTGACGCAGTTCGTGCAGCTGCGGGTTATCGACCCGGAGAAGGCGTACTGGCGGCGCGGTATCCAGGCCGCGACGCGGTGGCTGCGCGAGACCGGCGAGAGCAGGCTGACGGTGCCGTTCACGTACGTCACGCCTGAGGACTGGGGGACGGTCGCGGGCCATCCGCTGGGCGTATGGCTGGCAGATCAACGCCGCTACTACCGGGAAGGCACGCTGGAGGCCTCGCGCGTGACGGAGCTGGAGAAGCTGGGCATGGTGTGGTCCGTGCACGCCTCCGCGTGGGAGGCCGGCCTCGACGTCGCCCGCGCCTACGCCGCCGTCCACGGTCATTGCCTGCCGTCGGCGTCGGTGGTGTACGACGGGTTCGCCTTGGGGGTGTTCATGAAAAATGCCCGTCAGTCGGCCCGGAAGGCCCGTGAGAACGCCGCACGCCGCGCGAACGGGGAAACGGACGTCTCCTATGCCGGGGAGCTCTCAGCGGAGCGCAGAGAGGCGCTGGACGAGATCGATCCCGGCTGGTGCCCGGAGTGGGACATCTCCTGGCAGCGCAACCTGCGTCTGCTCCTGGCGCATGTGAAGGCCGGCGGTGCTCTTCCGGCACGTACGGGCGAGGTCGTCGTCCAGGGCGAGGACCTCGGAGCATGGATCGCCACACAGCACGCCGTCTGGGAGACGCTGGTGCCGGCGCAGCAGTGGCTGCTGGAGAGCGTCGGCGTCGACCCGGACCAGGGCGTGCCGGTCCGGCCGGTGGTGCGGTCACAGGCTGACCGGTGGGAGACCAATCTCGCCGCCGCACGCCAGTTCCACACCCGCGAGGGCCACCTCCAGGTCCCCCGCAAGCACGTCGAGACCCTCAGCGACGGCGACGGCGACGGTGAGGGCGGGGAGGACGGCCAGACGGCCGTGAAGCTGGGCGCATGGCTCGACAACACGCGCAGAAGGGCCGCCAAGCTTAGTTCGGAACGGCGTACTGCGCTGGATGAGTTGGGCATGCGCTGGTGAGCGTGACCTCGTAGGGCCTGCTGGCGTTGCACCGGGTACGCAGTTGATGCCCGTTCCCCCGCGGATTCCTGCGAACCCCTGGAGGGCCTGCTGCCAGCGCACCGGCGGCGGGCCCTCCGTCCAGACCTCCCGGCACGCGGGTGCCTGGTCGTGCCATGCAGGACCCCGACTGCAGAGGCGGATGTACGAGGCGGGCTTGCCCCGATTTCGCTGCCGTGCCTGGACGCGCGGGGCTGGCTACTCGTCGGGATCGGCAGGCTGAATCGCCTGGATCTGACGGTCGATCCACCTGGGGGTCTTACCTGCCTCGACGGCGGCCGTCTTCCATAGCTCCAGCAGCGAGCCGACGGGGATCTCCAGCGCGCGCACCACGCTGTAGGTGATGTCCCAGCCTGAGTAGTACGCCTTGCCGCGCAAGAGTTCCGACAGCCGCGTCTTGGAGTACCTGGAGCGCCCGACGAGGTCGTCCAAGGTCGGACCGCTGGCCACGAACCGGCTGCGCACCGGTTCCAGCCAGGTACGGTGCGCGGCGCTGGCCTTCTCGTCGATCGGCACCAGGGGCCGCCCCCGGCGACGCGGAGACTCCTCAACGGGACGCTCAGCGATCTGAGACGGCGTCGCTGTGACGGCCTCAGGCTGTCGTCCGGCCTCTCGACCGGTGGACCAGGCGGTACGCCTGCGTCGGGCTTCCTGGAGGCGCTGGAACGCTTCGTAGTAGTGCTGTTGAATGGGAGGCCGTACCCGGCACACCTCCAGGAACGTCTGCCGCTCTGCGCCTGCGGGACATCGCCGCGGCCTGCCACATCACCGAACGCACCGCCCAGAGCATCGTCACCGACCTCGAACAGGCCGGCTATCTGAGCCGCGAACGCGTGGGCCGCCGCACCCAGTACACCGTCGACCTCGATGCGGCGCTGCGGCACCCGGCGGAGACCGGACTGTCCGTCCGCGCGCTTGTGGAGTTCCTCACCGGCCAGACGCACGAGAAAACCGACACGCCGACGGCGCAGTGACGCCGTCGGCCTTCTACACCTCCGCCTCGGGCCGCCGCTAATCGGGATTGAGCGGCGATTGCAGGTTGACCGCCATGGTATGTAGCAGGGGGATGTCCGGCAGGAAGACACTGATCACCATCGCGCCCGTGGTGACAACCGCCATCCAGATGCAGAAGTCGCCCACGCGGGTGAGTTCATCGTCAAGCAGGCCGAAGCCGCCCCAGGTGAGAGCCATGGCGATGAGGGAGTAGACGGCGAGCTGCCAGATGGTGTCGTGCCGTGCCTGCTGGAGGTACGCGAAGCCGTTTCCGATCACGTAGGCGGCGACCAGGCTGACGACGATCCACGCCATCAGCGCCCACGTCGGGGTGCGGTGGGCCGGCCGCCAGTCGTCGGAGTCGTGAGAGGGCGTGGAGAGGGCCGCGTAGTGGGCGCGCGGGTTTATTGCGGTGCTTTGCTTCTTGAGGCCGCCGTACTGGGCGGTCAGTTCGGAGTACTTGATGCCGAGCTCTTCATGCCGCTCCTTCAGCTCCTCATAGGCGCTGCGCAGCTGGTTGTGCTGGCTCTGGCTCTGGGTCAGGAGGGACCGGACGGAGGCGAGTTCGTTGCGTGCCTTCTTCTTCTTGTCCCGCTGCTGCTCGGTGCGTTCCTGCTCGTAGTAGAGCTGGGTGGAGGCGGTGCGGATGGTCTGCTCGAGGTGGCTGATCTGGTCGGCGTGCTGGGAGAACTGCTGGAGGTCTTGGTCGTGGAGCTGCTGGAGTTCCTGCAGGCGCAGTTCCAGGGCCGTGATCGTCTCCGATGCCTCGGCGGGTGTGTTGTCGGTGTTCAGTTCGAGGGCGGTCTCTTCCTCGAGGCGGATGAGTTGGGCTTCGAGTTGCCGGGCACGGTGGAGGGCTGCATCGCGGGTGCGTTCGGCGTCCTCGAGGTGCCGGCGGCTCTCCGCCTCCGAGCGGCTCAGCTTGTCGCGTTCCTCGGTGAGCCGGGCGATCTGCTCCCGGAGGTCTTCGAGGAGCCGGTGGTCGTCGACGGCGTTCTGGTTGAAGGTCTGCTGCAGGTTCTTCATCTGCGCGTCGAGGTCCCCGATGCGGGCGTCCTTGTCCACCACGTCCCGGGAGAGGGTCTCGACGAGGACCTGGAGGCTGTCGGCCTTGGCGACGGCCTGGCGGGCCTGCCCGCGCAGCAGATGCTTCTCGTACTCGTGGACGCTGGCGACGCGCAGGGCGTCCTCCCACAAGGCCCAGGTCTGCTCGACGACGTCGTCGGTGAGGCCGGGGGGCTGGTCGTTGAACAGGGTCTGCACGGCCGATTCCTTCGGCATGGTGCGGCCCTTGCGGTAGTTCGTCAGGGTGGCCGCCGAGATGTCGTGCCGCGTGGCGTAAGCGCGAGCGGAGAGCCCGGTCCTCTTCAGCAACAGGCGAAACCGCATCACCCAGACCCGCACCTCGGGCTTGAGATCCGGCGGTAAGTCCCGGCCGTCATCCTCTTCTTCGGTCAGGAACGTATCCGGCAGCGACGGTGCCGGAGTCATCTCCCCGCGCGGTCCGTCCTCATCCCCGTACGGCTCGTCTCCCCCGCCGGCCGTGAGCTCCGGCCATTGTTCATCCCGCATGAACACGCCCCCCGTCGAGATCGTCCCAGGGCCTTGAACACCCCCCGCTCAAGCCCCCTGAACGCTATGACCTGCACAAACATCGCTTGCGCAGCTTCCTTGAGCGGCCCCCGCAAGACCCACTCTCATCATGCGCGGCGCGCGGCCGCGCATGATGGGAGACGACCATGGCCGCCCTCTACACTCTCGCTCTTACCCTCCCCGAGCGGGGCAATCTCCTCGAACTGGTCGCACCCGGCCTCGCCATTGGTATCAGCGCCACCCTGCTCTACGCCCTCCTGCGGTTTCTGAAGTTCCTGCTGATCTACCTCGGCGTCGCCCTGCCCGCCGTCTGGTCCAGGAACAGCCAGCGCAGGAAAGACGCCCTCGCCGTCCTCAAAGTCCTCCTCCCCCTCCTCAACCGCGGCCCCCGAGGCCCCTGAGGACCACTTCCTCAGCACTGTCGTCGGCACCGAGTGTGGATCGCCAGCCAGCGAGCCGGAACGACGTTGCGCACCGGATGAATTGGGCGTGCGCTGGTGAGCGTGACCTCGTAGGCGGTCCTGATACGCAGCTGATGTCCGTCCCCCGCAGTCTTCTGCGACCCTCGGTACGCCCGCGGCGTACCGACAGCGGGCCCTCCACCCCCGGCCCATCAGATGACCGGCAGCTTGATCGTTCTTGAGTTCACCACGATGAACTCGCCCGGGATCCTGCTTGATACCAGCACAGTGACGTACAGCCAACGGTCTGAGACGTACTGGTGGCGAGCTGACCTTGGGGGTGGACGACGACACGTGACAGCTTCCGGATGAGCTGGTAGGCCTCCGGGAACGACTGAGCCCCCTCGCGGCAAAACGAGGGGGCCTGATCAGTGCCGTTGTCTTCCGGACGCGGTAGACACGGCGGCGCGATCCCGTGGGTCCACGCCACACCTCTATTGAGGGGTCAAGGGGGTGGGAGTGCAAGAGCAGAAACGGGAACTTTTCCCCAAGTGTCGCTGAGCTGCACGGTTCTGCGCCGTTGCTGCGCGTCATCGTTCCGCTTTCTTATCTCGGTCTTTTCGGAGGTCACTCGCATTCCGCATGCTGATTCCGTGACCTTGCGTGGCAGCAGCGACGCACCCAGCGACGGCATCCGCCGTATGGCAACGCCGGGACGGAACGGCCGGGGTCACACCGGACGCAGACGCGGAGGAACGATCCCGTGGGTACCACCAACCGACTCATCGTCGTCATAGCCGGCCTCACCCTGTTCACGGGGCTGGCGATCACCCTGCTGCTCCTGGGGCAGCCCGCCGCAGCGATTGCACCCATCATCATGGTCATCGTGTTGGGCGTGCGCGAGCTGCTGCAGGCCTTCGACGACAGCAACCGCCGCAGCAAGCCCAACCCGCCGGCCCCGCTCTCCCCGGCCCGCCCCGAAGTCGACCGGCCCGAGCAGGCCGCCCAGGACCCGAAGGCTGTCGAGGCCCCTGCCGTCGTCCACGAAGACGTGGACGACGAGGACGAGGGCGCCGAGGACGAGGGGCGCGCCGCATGAGCCCCAGACGTGGACCGGACCTCGGAGACATCGACGACGACGCGATCCCGGAGCATCGGGTGTGGCTGACCTCCCTGCGCGCGGCCTACTCCGAGAGCGAGCTGAGCTTCCAGGAGATCGTCGAGAAGGCCGTGTGCAGCCAGGGGCTGCATGTGTTCTCGAAGAAGGGCGGCAAGGGGAAGGTCTCCGAGCTGTTACGAGGCAAGGGACGATACCCCCGGTGGCGCCCCGTTCAGGCCGTCGCCAAGGTGCTCGCGCCGACCGAACTGTCCGTGTACGAGGAACAGTGGAAGGAGGGCGCGAAGGCCGCCGGACGCAAACCTAAATGGATCAGCGACTGCCTGCATGAGGTGCAGAGGGAACCCGGCGGCACCTGGACGGCCGCCATGAAGCGGACGGCCTTCGCCGGGGCGGGCGTCGCGATCGCGCTTGGCATGGTGTTGGGTGCGCTCGCCTCCAAGCACTTCCCGGCCGATGGCACAGAACCGGAATGCCGTCAGGGCATGGACTGCTCAAGCTCCCAGCAGCCGACTCCCACGCCGTGGCCTCATCCTCCGTATGCCGACGTGTCCGAGCCCCCGGAAGCAACGGCCGAACCGGCGACACCGACACCGACACCGACCGGGCCGTACATCACCTTCCCGCCGGCATTGATCACGCCCGACATGGTGATGGTCGCGCTCTGGGAGAGCATCCCGGTCTACGAGAAGCCGAAGCAGGGGCGGCCGGACGCGTTCACCGAACCGGGTGAGGAGTTCTACTTGAGCTGCCGGGACCAGGACTTCGACTTCTTCAACGTCGCGGGAAGCAAGTACTGGGTGAGGTGGAAGGACATGACGGACTTCGTGGACCCGGCATCCCTCTACCGTCTCAAGGTGTGCAGTGAGGCCTTGGCGCCGTCGCCGACTCCAACACCCTGACCTGCCTGCGCCCCAGCCCAGGACCGGCATCCATCACCGGGCAGGTCAGGGGCAGGGTAAGGTCCGGACGGGCCCGCACCGAACGCAGTCGGCGCGGGCCCGCTCCGCCTTTCTGGCTTCATGCGATGGCGACCGTGACCTCGCAAGGCCTGTGTCGAGAGAGCCTGTCGGCGTTGCGCAGGACACGCAGTTGATGCCCGTTCCCCCGCGGTCTTCTGCGACCCTCGGAGGGCCCGCTACGCCTCCTCGACAGCGGGCCCTCCGCCGTTCCGCGCTCTGGGCTGCCCGGTGATGCGGCGTGTGTGCCGGAGTGCGCCACCTGGCCCTGGAGAACACCAGGAAAGGCCCTGAGGGCACACCCTCAGGGCCTTCGAGCTTCTTGGCGGTCTCTTATGAGGCCGCGCCCCACATGCCGGGCATCCACGAGGCGATCTCGGGCGTCTCCATCGCCTTCAGCCGGCGCCATGTGAACACCCATACATCGAGGCTCGCCCCCTCGATGCCGCACACGCGCAGGAACGCAATGAAGCGGTCGTAGTCCGGCAGCGTCGAACTGCGCAGCATGTCGCTGATGCTGCTCCGGCGCAACCTGCCCGTGCTGCGCGACTCCAGCTCGCGCAGGGACGGCGAACCACCCCACACGTGCACTGCCCGCAGTGCCTGTACGAGTTCCGCCGGGGTCGACACGCGAATCGGATCGGGCTGGCCGAACTGCGGCACCGGCTGCGGACTCCGGCGGCGGCCCCGCAGGTTTGTCGGCCCCCCGGAATTCTGGCGCGGCGGCCGCCGACGACCGTCCGTCCCAAGGTCCGGCCGCGGCGGAAACAGCGAATCCTGGTCGTTCCAGCGGGAAGCGAACCCTGCGGCTGCCGCCTTCCACAGGTCGAGGATCTCCTGCTTCGTGCGGGGGTCCAGGGCCAGGTTGTCGATGATCTGCTGGAGCATGGACTGCTGCGGAAAGATCCTGCCCGTGAGGATCTCGCGCAGTGTTGGCGCCGGCACCTCGGTCCGGATGGAGATAGCCCTCGAGGTGAACGTGCCACCCTCATGCTCCGCGATCGCCCTCCGCAAAGCGGTGGCGAACTCGTTGCGCGCTGCTTCGGCGCTCACAGGACGTCACCCCCTCGCGGGTGGAGACGCGAGCTGAGGCGGCGGAGCCCGGCCGTGATGTCCTCGCCGAGGGCGGCGAGAGCGCCATAGACGCCGGCCGCGAACACGGCGGCCGCGACCTCGACCCAGAACCCGGCGTAGCACAGCCAGAGCAGGCCAGTCACCGCCAGACCGGCCCCGAGTACATGAAGGGCCGCGCGCCGTTCACGCAGGGCCTGGTACAGGGCGCGGAAGGCTCGGCGGAAGCCGAACCCGCGCGGGACCTTGGGCGTGACCACGCACCCCGAGGCGGCCGACTGGGGTACCCAGCCGACCGGCAGATAGCGCCAGAAAAACATAGAGAGCCCACTCCTTCGTGGATCTTCCATCCATGGCCCGGACGGATGCTGAAAGGGGAGGGGTTTCGCAGACCCCTCACGCTGCGTCACCGCTGCGCATTCCCGAGTTTGGCCTGGTTCCTCGCGCGGCACAACTCGCAACTTTTGCAAGGTCAGTTCGGACCGGACCACGCTCAACACCGTTTGCCTTGAACGCTCCTGACACCGCATAAGAACTGAAAGGCACGCAATAGCGGCAAACACTTCAAAATAGACGTCTCGAATCGTCCCGCATCTGTCCGACAGCGTCCGGCCGAAGCAGGGAGATAGTCCAAACGGGTCATGGCAAACCGCCTGGTTACTCGCCTGCGCCACGAGTCAGGTGTCCGGGAGCGTCCGATACCGTCCGGCAGCGTCCGCAGAAGACCTCTACACCCGCAATTAGGGCTTCCATTAGGAGTCGAGCCCCTCCAGATGGCCCGGACGGACTCGCGGGAATCGTGTTCGCAGCACGCTCCCACATGTGATGCACATCACGCAGCGGGCTCGCGTTCTCGAACGCGAGCCCGCTGTCGTTTCAACCCGTGATGGCACGAGGGCACTCCCCCTGGAGCTGTTCAGGCTGCGGCGGACCGCACGGAGAACCCAAGACCGGCGAACCCGTACGCGCGCGCCCTCGCGGGCCTCGATGGTCAGCACGCCTGTCTCGGCTCTCCCGTGCCCCTTCCTCCCCCCAGGCTGTGGCCGGTATCGCTGCGCAGGGCCGATCAGGGGTCAGGAGGCGCCGGAGCCGCCATCGCCGGGGTGGTCGAAGCCCTTCAGTAGCGGCCTGAGCTCCTGGGCGCAGCCGCACAACACGCACAGCCGGATGCCAGGGTGTTGTGCCGCGTCCAGGGCGCGATTCAGGTCCAGGAGCGGCGCACCGTGCGGAGCGTCCTCACAGTCCGGCGTGTGCAGGACGGAGCGGTCCGGGCCGGGATGGTCGTCGCGGAGTTTCTGCAACACCCATCCCGACGGCCGGCGCTCCCCCAGAACCTCGCGGGCCGTCGACTGCGGTGTCTTCTCCAGGCGTTCGGTGTCGACCTGGTCGTAGTCGACGCCGTCGACCGGCCGCACGTGCTCGGGGGCACGCACCCACACCCGGTACTCCACTGTCTCCACGCCGCCGTCCTCGCTGTTGCGGTACGCGGGCAGCCCGACCTGGTAGAGCCAGCCCGTCGGCGTCTGCTGGCGCATCCACAGCCGCGCGACGACTTCCTGGACCGGGGTGCCGAGCAGGGGATCGGCGGGCAGCACGACACGGACCGGCACCGCGGCCGGCGCGACAGGAGCGTCGGAGGACGGGGTCACCGCACCACCGTAAGTGCCGTTCGAGCAGGCAGAGACGCGCCGTCGGACCAGTGGCAGGGCAAAAGTCGCGCCAACGGCCTGCCCTGTCCCCTGACCAAGCATCTGACCAGCCGTGGATGGGGCAAGCCGATACATGGGCGTTTTCTCCAACTATGGGAGATCATGATGGTGAGGAGTGATCCACGATGGCAGATCCGAGTCAACCGAAGTGGCCCCCGCGCCAGGACAACAAGGCAACACCGCCGCCCCCGGGCGCCCCTGGCTGGAGCCCCCAGGATCCCTCGGGCCCGGGGAGGGCGGCTTCGACGGCGCCGCGGAACGGCTTAGGAATCGCGGCCCTGATCCTGGGCATCATCGGCCTCATCTCCGGGATCATCCCGATACTGTTCTGGATGGCGGGCATCTTGGGCATCGTGGCCCTGGTCCTGGGCATCATCGGCGCCCGCCGCGCGAACCAGGGCTACGCCACCAACCGACGGATGTCGATCACCGGCGCCATCCTCGGGGGCCTCGCCATCGTGATGTCGATCATCGGGATCGTGATCGTCGCGAACATCTTCAACGACGTCTCCAAGGAGATCAGCCCGACCAAGACCGCTGCTGCCACCACCCCAGCCTCAAGCACGGCCACCTCCGGGACCACGACACCCAGCAGCGGAGCACTCCGGTTCAACGCTACGCAGCGCTACCAGGACGGCCTGAAGGTGCAAGTATCCGCACCCCGTCCGTTCACCCCATCCGATAGCGCTGCCGGCTACACACCCGGCGACAAAGCCTCTGCCATCGACGTCACGGTGACCAACGGATCCGACAGAAGGGTCGACCTCGATCTCATCTCGATCCAAGCCAAGGACGCCAGCGGACGCTCCGCCGAGACGATCTTCGACAGCGCCAAAAACATCAACGGCCTGACCGGCACCCTGCTGCCCGGCAAGAAGTCCGTCGCCACCTACGCGTTCGATCTGCCCCAGCGCGCCTCCAGCAGCCTGGATGTAGAAGTCTCCCCCGGCTTCAACTACGAGTCAGCCGTATGGAGCGGGTCCAGCCCCTGACGCCGGAGGCACTGTAAACCCCCGACTTCCGCCTTCCTCCAGGACGCCCGCCGCCGCGGCGAGTTGTGCCGGCCACTGGACTGGATCCCCGAGGTCTACCACCCCATCGGGGGCGGCGAGGCGGTCATCCCCGACGCCCTCCTGTACTGCCGGCGTAGTCGCGCCGACGGCGACTGGTCCATGCTGCGACCTTCGTGGAGGTCGACCGGGCCACCATGGGCCCGAACAGCTCGCCGCCAAGCTGACCGCCTACGCCCGCCTGTACACCTACGTACCCCCGTGCCCGGGCGGCGTCGGCCGGCCTTCAACCAGATGCCGGAGCCGGAAGACTGGCGGCGGCGCTACCCGCTCTTCCCGCGGCTGCTGTTCGTCCTGGACAGCACCGGCCCCGCCGGCGTCGACAACCGGATCAGCGCCCTGCACGCGGCCGCCAGAGACATGACGCCGCTCGGCTTCCTGCAGCACCTACCCATCCTCGCCACCCCGCTGACCGACCTGCTCCAGCACGGCCCCTCCCACCCCGTATGGCGCGCCCCGTCCAGGACCTCGACCACAGAGTCAGCTGGAGCCAGTCCGGGACGGGTAGGGCCATCCCGCGCTGTGGTCCTGGCTGTGACCAGGCCGTGTTCGACGGGGGTGGTTCCCTCTCGATGTCTGATGACTCACCGCTTCGCGATCTCTCCCATCTGCTCACGCACCGAATCGGGCGATGTGGTGGACGGGGGCTGGACAACGGAGTGGGTGCCGTCGTGCGGGACGTTCTTAGGGGGGTTGGGGCGTGCAGGCAGGCCGGTGATCACGTCGGGCCGGTTGGCGGCCGCGGCGAGCAAGGTGCTGACCCGTCGTGCGAAGTCAGTGCCCGGTGTGGGCAGGTCCATCTCGGGCTCGCGGAGGTATCCGACGGCGACGGCGGTGGGGACGTAGGCCATGAGTTCGGTGGTCGCGGCGGAGAGGGGCCGGGCGGTGTATTTCGCGAGGTGGCGCAGGATGCGCAGGATCGTGCTGGTGGAGGTGCTGGTGATCCGGTGGTCTGCCGGATGCCACGCCTGCTGGACTTCCGGGCTGCGCTGGTCGGTTGGGGCCGCTGGCCCGGGCGTGGGTTGGACGTCGTCGGTCTGGCGATGCCACCAGTCGGCCGTGTCGCTCTCTCCCAGGGCCAGGTGGTGGAGGTAGAGGCAGTACGCGGCGGCGGCCTGCCCGGCGCCAGCGGCGTACTGCCACCAAAAGCGTGCTCCGGCATCGGTGTCGTTCAGCTGCAGGACGCAGGCGAGGATCAGGGCGCTGCGGGGTTCGGGGACCTGTTCGGTGACGAAGTCGGCGACGGCGGTGGCGGGGGTATTGGTGACGAGGGTTTCGCACAGCGCGCGCAGGTCTTCCGCGGCCGCGGTGGGCGTGCTGTCTTCGGGAGCTGCGGCCGCCGAGCGGTCGGTCGGTAGCGCGTCCGGTGCGGCGGGTGGGACGACGTCGCGGGGGATGGTGCGGTCGCGGACCAGCAAGGCCCTGGAGAGGATTTCCTCGATGCGGGTCATGCGGGGTTCCCTTCGGTCTCGGTCGGCGGGCAGATGACGCTCTCCAGGTAGTGGACGGCGTGGCGCTCGTCGGACCGCACGGCGGCCAGGGGGACACCGAGGAGGGCCGCAGCGTTGTGGGGGGCGATGCCGTACAGGCGACGCAGCACCATGACGTCGAGCTGGTGGTCGGGCAGGCGGCTCATCGCCTTGAACAACTGCAGGCTCTCGGCCATCTGGTCGATGCGGTCGGCCTGGGTGGTCAGGGACTGCAGGGCGACGGTGTCGAACGCGGCGCCGGCGAATTCGGGCCGGCCGTCCAGGTGGGGAGTCTTGGCCATGACGGTGGCGCGTAGCACGTTCCAGGCGAAGCGTCGGGCGTCGGGGCTGGATAGGGCGTCGTTCCAGCGCAGCCAGAGGATGTCGAAGGTGTCGGCGACGGCGGTGTCGCGCGGGTCGTCATCGAGGAAGGCCTGGGCGTAGAGGCGGTAGTCGTCTTCCACCGTTTCGCGGAAGGCGCGGTGGTCCAGGGGCGGGGTCGCGTGGGTGGTCACGGCGGCCTTCTCGCTGGAGCGCTCGATCCAGTCGCGGGTCTTGTGAGCTTCGAGCGCGGCCTGCCGCCAGAGCCGGTGAAGGGGCCAGTAAGGCAGGTTCAGTTCGATAGCCAGGGAGTAGATGATCTCCCATCGCGGATACAGTCCGGTGCCGCGCAGCAGTTCGGAGATCTTCGACTTGGCCAGGCGGACCCGGACGCTGAGCTCGCTCAGCGTCAGCCCGCTCGTCAGGTAGGTCTCGCGCATCGGGTCCAGCCAGGCGCGGTGGGCGCTGCCCACGCTGTCGGCGATCGGCCCGAGTTTGCGGCCGGGACGGGTGGGCGGCCTCGGAGCCGGTGCGGGTGGCTCATAGGGTGTCGTCACGGGGCGCCGTCCTCCTGATCAGGGACGGCCGCGATGCCGGGTCCCGGGGCCGGCGCGGTACGCGGACGGACCGTGCGAACGATCTGGTGCACCGTCAGCCCTAGGGCGGGGGCCAGGGATGCGATCGCGGCCACCTGGCCCATGGCCACCATGATCGCGCTCCAGAGGAACACCGCCACGGTCACGGTGATGATCACTATCTGCGTGCGTTCCATGCAGACTCCTTTGATGTCGGCCGTTGCCCGCGCGGCCCATCCGGAGACCGCGGGGGATCCCCGGAGCGCGGGTGCCGAGCCGTCTCCGGGGAGGCCAACCAGCATGGCCACAGAGGCAGTTGTTACACCACGTGATCAAGAAATCACGGAACAATGACAGTCACCTGATGGCATCCGGCGAACGCTGATGACCGTTCAGGAACGGGAAACACACAGCTCGCAGCGCCTGCAGGTGGAAGTTCCCGGTTTTCCTTGCAATCGGGGCCCCTACCCCCGTCAATGGAGGCAGGACACCGATGGTGTCGGCCTTCCATCCGGAAGGGCCCGCCCCCGTGCCGAAGAATTCTGGGGGCGAGCGTCACCGCTCTCGCCTGGCCGCTGTTGGAGGCCAGGCGAGAGCGAACGGTCCACCGGACACCAGGACCGTAGCCCAGGGCACTGACACTCCCCCAGAGGCGCCCACAGCCCGGACCGGTCGTCAGGAGTCGTTCTGGCCCACGTTGAGACTCACCCGCACGTCGGTGCTCGTACAGGCGCTTCAAAGAGCGGCCGCCTACCGGTAGCGGGGAGTCCCGCACAGCACCGTGACATGATCGTCTTCCTGCGGCGGGCCGGCCTGGACCTGGGCGAGCCGCCCTCGCCCGCCGCCGACGCTGAACCGGCGGAGCCCGGCGGGAATCTTTAGGGGAGCGGGCGGGCGGCGGGCTCGTCCGGGGTGTCGGTGAGGGTGATGCGGGCAGTGATGCGTTTACCGACCGCCTCCCGCACGGCTTCCACGCTGTGGGCGATGGCCGTCACGATCTCCAGGCCGTGCTGTCCCACTCGGTCGGCGTCGGCAGCCCGGACAACCGGCAGCACGGGATCGCAGTCCCACACCTCCACCTCCACCTCCGCACGCGTGGCGCGCAGCTGAAGCAGCACCGGGCCCGGCGCGTACTTGTAGGCATTGGTGACCAGCTCACTGACCACCAGCTGCGTCAGATCCAGCACCCGGGCCGAGACGACCAGCTCGTGCCCGGTTGCGGCCCGGGCGAGGAAGTCGGCTGCCAGGTGACGGGCCCGGGCGATACACGCACCGTCCCCCTCCAGCGCGACGGACCTCTGCAGGACGCATCCCGGCGGCGCGGTACAGCCGTCGCCCGCTGGTCCGTCGTCCATCAGGCCCTCTTCGCTCCCCGTTTCACACCCGTTGCGTACCCTCGCACGCGGGGATGATGACGCCCGGCGTCTTTCGATGGTTGCGCCACCCACAGGCCCTGCCCGTAGCCTGGGGCCACTTCAGATCAAGGGCCCGGGTACGTCACCGGCATGGGTGGGGAACAGCGACGGGTACAAAGCCAATCGACTCATCCGGCCGGCTCTCGGTCGTCTCCACCCACGCCGACGGCATCCTTGTGCTCTCCCTGACCGGAGAGATCGACCACGACACCGGTCTGGTCCTCCGCCAGGCCCTCAGCAGCGGCGACACCCGCATCGTGGTCGACCTGAGCCAGGTCACCTTCCTGGACTCCACCGGCATCAACATCCTCATCGCCGCCCACAACACCCTCGCTCAGGCGGGCGGCTGGCTGCGCCTGGCCGCCGCCACCGGCCCCGTCCTGCGCACCCTGCAGATCGTCGGCGTCGACGCCGTCATCGACTGCCGCGACACCCTCCGCCAAGCCCTCTCCATCTGACGGCCGCCACCCGGCCGACCAGGCGCTGATGTCTGGTACGCACGAGGTGCCGCAGCCTGACTCGGGGGGGGTGACTGCGGCACCCGTGCCAGCCCACCACAGAGCGGGGAAGACCGCCCCCGGGCTGAGTTCCCTGCTGCCCGGTGCGGGCGCCGCCATACTGCGCTGAACGGGTGATAGTCCCTGCCCACGGCTTCCTGAGATGCCGGCCTAGCCGCGGCCCGTCCAGAGACCGTCGGGGTCCTGCAGGGTGGTGCGGAACCGGTCGATCGTGGCCCGCACCTGCGTCGCCTCGCCCCACTCTGCGCCGTACTCCCCCGCAGGCAGACGCCCGTGGCACACGAACTGCTCGGCCACCGCGGCCACGTCCTCCGGTGCCGCGTACACCCGGTGCAGCACCGTCAGCGGACGGCTTGCGCCGGCGCGGGGGTGGAGGCCGTGCAGGGAGTAGGCCCAGCCGGTGTCCTCGTCCCAGTCGAAGCGGATCCCGCCGGTGCGGGCGGCGGTGCGGCTGGTGTCCCACCCGAGCACGATGAACAGCCGGTCCCCGAACCGCGGATGGCAGTAGTCGGCCCGGACGGTGCCCGGCGGGATGCCGTGCCGGGTGAGGGCGTCGTCGACGGCCTGGAGGTAGGGCCAGTGCGGCAGTTGGTGGGCCGGTCCGAGGCTTGGCGGGTTGAGGCTCACGGCCGTCCTCCGCGACTGGCTCGCCGGGTCATGAGGCGCGGCGGAAGACGGCGGCGGGACCGATGACGCCGGGGCCGAACTTGTCGCGGACGCGGTCGATGGCCGCTTCGGCGACCAGCCGGGCCTCGCGGGCGCCGTCCAGGCTGATCTGCCGGGCCACCTGGCCGGCATCGATGAGGTCCTCGCCCCGCAGGGTGAGCGCGGTCAGCCGGCCGCGTTGCAGGCCGGCGGCGTCCATCAGCTGGTAGGCGAGCAGGCGCAGGTCGTCGTCGTGCGCGGACGGCTCGACAAGGCGGCGCGACTTCTCCCAGCGGCCGTTTCCCGCGAAGGTGAGCGTGAGCGTCACGGCGCGGGCTGCCTGTTCACGTCGTCGCAGCTGCTGCCCGAGGCGGATGACCAGCTCGAGCAGGGCGGCGCGGACGTCGGCGCCGTCCAGGGTGTGCCGGTGGAAGGCGTGGCGGATGGTTGCGGTGGCGGGCAGGGCGCGGGGGACGACGGGGCGTGGGTCGATGCCGCGGGCCCGGTCGGCTGCCGTGCGGCCGGCGCGGCCGCCCAGCAGGCGCTGGATCGTGGCGGCCGAGACACTGGCGAGCAGGCCGACGTAGTGGATGCCGTACTCCCGCAGCACCTCAGCCTGCCGGGGCCCGATGCCGTGCAGGGCGTCGACCGGCAGCTGTCCCAGCCATGCGGCCACATCGTCGGGGTCGACGGCCAGGACGCCGCCGGGGGCGGGGATCTGCGCGGAGGCGGTGGCCGCGACGGTGATCGAGGGGCCGACGCCGACGCGGACGTCGACGCCCAGGCGCGAGAGGGCCCGGACCCGCAGGACCTCCCCCAACCGGTGGGCGTCCGCACCGTGGTAGCGCAGGGCGCCCTTCAGTTCCACCAGCGCCGCGGCGGGCAGCAGGGCCTGCACCACCGGGGACAGCTCCGCCAACAACTCCAGGACCTGCCGGTAGACGTCCTCCGGCAGCCGGTCCGGGCACCGCACGTGCATCACCGTCGACACCCCAGGTGCCTCTCGGCCCGTCGTCATGGCCTCACCTCCCACACCCCACGTTATCGAACATAAAATCGAACACGCGAGGGGTGCAGCGGTGGATCATGAGCATAGAATCAAAAACATGTTCGATGACCTGCCGCCCGACCTCGATCGTCTCCAGGTGCTGCGCACCTGGCATCTGCTGTGGGTGCGGCGCATCGACGCGAAGATCGAGGCGCTGGTGAAGCGGCAGGCCGAAGCCGAGCGCGGCCGCCGCGAGCGGCCGCTCCCGCCGGAGTGGATCGTCGAACTCGGCATCGGCACCGGACGGCCCCCCGTCCAGGTGCACGCCGGCGACTGCCACATGGCGGGCAAGCGCCGCCGGGCCATCAGCCGCGACGAGGCCCGCCGCCTGCTCGCCACCGGCCTGCGCGCCTGCACCCACTGCGCCCCCGACACGCACCTGAACATCCTCGACTTACCCGCGGGACGGCCGCACCCGGACGTCTCCGGTGGCGGTCGAACAGCCGTGCCAGGCCGCCCCCTATCCTGCCGAACGGGCGATGTGTGCTGATCGCCTAGAACAGGACGTTTTCCGATGACGACTCCCCCGCCCCCGATCAGCGAGCCCGACCCCTCCGCCCTGGTCTGCCCCGGCGACAAGGTCGGCCCCTGCGCCGTCTGTCAGCGCAAGACCCACAAATACGGCCCCGGCGGCAGCCCCCTGTGCCAGTGGTGCGCGGCACCCGTGCTGGAGAAGTGGGGACCGGGCGTGCGGCACACCAGCACCCGCACCTGACTCCACACGGCCTCTCCCGCTGCCCCGACCGGCACGGTGCCCGGACGGGTGAAGGCCGCTCGATCCCAGAACCTTCACCGGCGCCGACTCGTAAGGTCGTCTATGAGACCGATCAACGACGCGCACGTGGCGGAGCCGGGACTAGCCGTGGTGGAGATCGCCGCGGCCGATGACGCGACCGCCTTCGCCATCCAGGAAATGCTCGCCGCGCGGTGCGCGATCGCGCCGGCGGACCGCACGATCCGCGAGCCCGGCGAGCCGGGTGTCCGACTCCGCTGCTTCCTGGACGTACGCCAGCACCCCGACGTGTAACGCGAGCCCCGTATCGCCGGCCCCGCTTCCCGGGGACAACGCCGTGGCCCCGAGCCGAGGGCTCGGGGCCACGTACGTGCGGTGGAGGTGAAGGGCGGTCGCCTACGCGGCGAAAGGCAATGCAGGGCTTCAGCCGAACGATCGTCCCTGCATGCAATAGGTGAGGCCCGGGGACACAGTCACCTTCACTCCCACGCCCTCCACAACAGCCCTGGCCCGTAAGACATTCCCGCCTTGCCGGTCGGCCGATGCGCCGGGGTCAGGCGCTGCGCGGCTTGCGGCCGGCGGTCTTCTTCGTCGTCTTCTTGGCGGTGGTCGTCTTCTTGGCGGTCTCGGCCGCGGTCTTCTTGGCCGGCGTCTTCCTCGCCGCGCTCTTCTTGGCCCGCGGCAGCTCGTGGACGTCGGCGTCAGCGGCCTCGCCACGGGAGGAACGCGCCTTGTCAACCGACTCCTGCAGAGCGGACATCAGGTCCAGCACCTGCCCCGGCTGCTCCTGCTCCTGAGGGGCCTCGGGCAGCGGCTGGCGCTCCCGCTTCGCCTCGATCACCTGCGCCAGGGCCTCGGTATAAGTGTCCTGGAACTCCTCCCCCTCCAGGTCCTCCCGCGCCATCGTGTCCATCAGCACCAAAGCGCCCTCGATCTCGCCCTCGTCCACCTCCACCGGCGGCGGGAAGAGCTCCGACGGGTCCCGGATCTCGTCCGGCCAGCGCATCGCATGCAGCACCAGCGCACCCTCCAGCGCCCGCACCAGACCGAGGCGCTCACGGCCGCTCCAGGCGTACTTGGCGACCGCCACCTTCGACGACCTGCCCAAGGCTTGCACCAGCAGCTTGTACGGCTTCGCCGCCACCGCCCCGTCCGGCGTCAGGTAGTAACCCTCGCCGATCTGGATCGGGTCGACCGACTCCAGCGGCACGAACGCGGCGATCTCGATCGCCTTCGCCGTAGGCAGCGGCAGATTGCTCAGCTCGGCGTCGCTGATCGGGACGACCTGATCCTTCGCGTACTCGTAGCCCTTGCCGATCTCCGCATTGGCGACCTCACGGTCCTCCAACTCACAGATCTTCTTCACCCGCACCCGACCCATGTCCTCCAGGTGGTACTGGTGAAAGCGCACCGAGTGATCCTCGGTCGCGCTCACCACATGGATGGGTACCGTGACCAAGCCGAAGCTGATCGCACCAGACCAGATCGTTCGGGGCATGGCAGACCTCCGCAGTATGCCCCGAGCCCTCTCAGCCTAACAGCGTGGCCAGGCACCCTTGGGGTGGCCGCCCGACACTGCGGCGTCGGTGCTGCATCCGGCCGGGGCCGGTGCAGCACCGAGAGCGGGTGACGTCGTCTTGGTGCTCAACAGACTCCGCCCCGTCTGCCAGATAGCGGTTAGGGCTTTCGGGTGAGGATCGTTGTTGCGGACGTCAGACCTGAGGTCGCTATGACGCCAGCCGTAGCTGCCGCCGCAGGCTGGTCCGGAGCCAGAACCACAGTCAAAACCGCGCAGGCCAAAGCCCCAACGGCAATTGCCGTCGCGACAACGATCACCCATCGTGAACTCGATACTTCCGGCCTGCGCGCGCGGATGGGAGAAGAGCGAGAAGCGCCCATAGCCACTCCAGGTGAGAGAGGGAAGCGCCGGTGGCAGCCGGCTGTAGCCCCTATTTACCCAATTGAGCGACCGGCGTAATCAATTCCGGTTACATACCGTACGAGACCAAAGTGTCAGCGGTCCCCGCACGGGCTGAGGCCGTGACGGGCCGCCCGACGGCTGATTGTGCGGCTAGTCCAGTCAGTCAAGGGCGCCTCGGCGCTTCGCGTTGGTCTCGCGGCCACCCTGGACAGCCTGAACGGCGGTCTGGTTATCGGGCGGCCCGGGAACCTCTGGCGCTCTGGGGATCTCGACGCATGGTCACCGTCCCCAGGTCCTCGACGGTTGCGGCGTCAGCGTCCCCCTGCCCCATTACGTGGCGTTCGAAGTGGGGATTTACTGACTGTCGAAAACCAAACACGCCAACTTTTCCTCACTTGAGGGTGGGTTGCACGTTAAGGGATCAAGCAGCCAGGGCAGAACCAGTTCGAAGCAATCAGTCCAATTGGACTCTCACCTGGTCATTGCCCTCCACTGATGAGGGGGAACCGAGTGAGGGCAGGGAAGCGCAACGGCGGACCAACCTGTGGCAGCAGGCCGCCGCAACCGGTAAGCGACCATGACCCCCGAGCCGAACAGGCCGGGGTCATAGGTATGGGCGCACGCGGGTCGCTTCGTCGGCGGTCTGGCGCCGACTGCCGCGGTACCCGAGGTAGGAGACGCCGAAGGTGCCAGCGAGACAGAGCGCAGCGGTGAGGATGACCGGCCATTGATCGCTCATGGCGCGCTCGCGGCCCGAAACGTGCTCGGAAGGCGGGCTCTCTGCACTCCCGCCACCCTCTGCCAAGTGTTGATGACCTCTGCTTTCGCAGCGTTGAGTTTCGTGGTGTCCCAGCCGTATTGGGTGAAGAGACGCTGGAGTGTTGCGATTACGGCGAGAGGGGCTCCTCCGCAGCGGAGGGCAGTGTCTTTCGGACTCGTCTGCATCGTCACCGCGGCATCCCCATGAGCAGGGTTAGCCTCGATCTTTCGTGAGGGGCCGTCAGCTTACTGACGGCCCCTCTTCGGTTTTGTTGTGCGGGTGTTTTCGGTGTCCGGGCAGGGCGGGGGC
>NZ_JBEXPK010000104.1:0-21478 GCF_040612015.1 Streptomyces sp. NPDC006476
GCCCGGTGCGCTTAGCGGTGCACGCCGGGTTCGGGAGGCGACCCGGAGAAACGGGCTGGTCGTAAGGCCAGTACCGCGCTCCGGGTCGACCTCACCTCTTACCGGGCAGGGGTGAAAGACCCCTGCCGCCGGGCTGTCGCAGCAGTCCGGTGAAGCTGAGGGCAGCCGAGCCGTGGAGTCGCACGGTGAGGTGAGAGCAGCCCTGACAGCGACGGAGCGCGCCGGTACTTCCAGACGGTGCGTGTCCGGCAAGCAAGACGAGACGCCGTACGAGAGGAACCAGTGTCTGACGTCCCGTAAGGGTTCCACCGGCTCCAATCTGGAGGATATGGGCCGGGTGCAGCGCACGCCGTCCGCCTGTCGGGCGGCGACTTCGAAACCGGTCTTTCGATGCTGGTGAGGAGGCCACGCTGAATGACTGCGGCGTAGGCGTGGCGATGCTGTCGGGGTAGAGCTGGGCGGCTCGCTCGTCGACCGGAAAGTGGTGAACGTGGGAAGCGCGCTGGAACCGCCCGTCCCGGCTGACATCCAGTCAGCCGGTGGGCAGGCCCGTCGTCGGCTGACGGCTCCAGCGCGTGGCGGAGGCCCCGTAGTAGTCCGAGCGCACGAGAGGTACGTACATGGCGAAGGGGGCCAGCAAGTCAGCAGCGGACGTGCGGGAATACCAGGAGGTTGTCGCCGGTGAACACCGACGAGCTGGAGTCCGCCACGTATGTGGCAGAACGACGGGTACTGGAGATCCAGACCAAGCTGCACCGTTGGGCCCGTGACGATCCCCGTCGCAGGTTCGATGATCTGTTCAATCTCGTTGCCGATCCTGCGTTTCTGCTGGTTGCGTGGGATCGGGTGCGGAGTAACAAGGGCGCGAAGACCGCCGGGGTGGACGGCCGGACGGCCGCGTCCATCGGGTGGGGCATGGGCGTCGAGGAGTTCCTCGCAGGGCTGCGGGCCAGTATCAAGGACCGTAGCTTCCGTCCCCTTCCTGTCCGTGAGCGGATGATCCCCAAGGCCGGCGGCAAGTTGCGCCGTCTAGGGATCGCGACGATCACAGACCGGGTGGTGCAAGCGTCCCTGAAGCTGGTGCTGGAGCCAATCTTCGAGGCGGATTTCCTCCCGTGTTCCTACGGGTTCCGTCCCAAACGCCGGGCCCACGACGCGGTGGCCGAGGTGCGCTTCTTCACGTCCAAGTCGTATGAGTGGATCGTGGAAGGCGACATCGAAGCCTGCTTCGACGAAATCTCGCACCCCGCCCTGATGGGCAGAGTGCGGGCCCGCATCGGGGACAAGCGCGTCCTGGACCTGGTGAAGGCGTTCTTGAAGTCAGGGATCCTCGATGAGGACCGTGTACTTCGGGACACCACTGCCGGTACTCCGCAGGGTTCGATCCTCTCGCCGTTGATGAGCAATGTGGCCCTCTCGGTCCTGGACGAGTACATCGCCCAGGCGCCGGGAGGATCGGAGTCCAAGCCCTGGGAGCGAGCCAAACGGCGCCGTGAAGGTCTTCCGAACTGCCGTATTTCTAGGTACGCGGATGACTGGTGCCTGATGGTGAGTGGTACCAAGGAGGATGCCGAAGCTCTGCGCGAGGAGATCGCGGAGGTCTTATCGACGATGGGCCTGCGCCTGTCGCCCGAGAAGACCCTGATCACCCATATCGACGAGGGGTTGGACTTCCTCGGATGGCACATCCAGCGTCATCGCAAACGGGGCACCGACCGCCGCTACGTCTACACCTATCCCTCGCGCAAGGCCCTCAAGGCCGCGATGGGCAAGGTCAAGGAGATCCGGCGCAGAACAGCCACCGGCCTGCCACTGGACGAACTGCTCATCCAGATCAACCGGATGCTCTTCGGCTGGTGCATGTACTTCCGTCCCGGAGTGTCCAACGCGACCTTTCAATACCTGAGGAACTATGCGTGGAATCAGGTGATGAAGTGGTTGCGCCGCAAACACCACCGAATCAACCGGAAGGACCTCCGTCGTCGCTACTGCAACGGCGGATGGTGGCCATCAGGGGCTGAAGTATCCCTGTTTGACCCCGGCAAAGTGCGCACTACGCGCTACCGATACCGGGGAACAGCGGGCATTCCTTCGCCCTGGCCGACCGCCACATGAGGAAGATTCCCAAGGGCTGAACGGGGCTTGTGGAGCGCCCGGTGCCGCGAGAGTGGCACGCCGGGTGCGGGAAGAGGCCCAGAGAAACGGCTCGCTCGAAAGACGAGACCGCGCTCTGGGCCTACTTCACCACCGGATGTTCTGTCACATCACCGCGAACTGGCGGGGGCGGCCGCTGACCAGCTACCAGGTCGTCCTCCAGACCATCGCCGCCACCACCACCAGGACCGGCCTGACCATCGGGGCCGAACTGGACACAGGCAGCTACGACCTCGGCATCAGCATCACACCCGCCGAGTTCCGTGCCCTTGCGATCACACCCAATACCTTTCACGGTGACTGGAACTACACACTGTCTCCCGTTCCACCGCGAGCGCCAGACGAGCCGGCAACGACGCACCGGACCGACGCGGCCCTGACCGCGATGCTCACCGACCCGGCCCTGGCCGGCATGTCACGAACCGCCTTCGAGCATCTGGTGGCGGTCTCGGAGCCTTTCTGGGACGCCTTGGCCGAAACAGCCTTCCAGCGACGCTTCCACCGCCCGCGCAGCTACCGCCACCCACAGACCAGCAGCGTGGACCACACCCACCGGCTCCTGGCAGCCATCCTGCGCCGCCGCAGAGCGGTGACCATGACGTTCCTGGCGCAACTACTGGGCGTCAACCGCACCAACCTGTCCATCCAGTACCAGGACGCAAAACGGCTCCTGGACCTGCACCGGATCCTCGTCACGCCCATACCCGGATCGCCCGCCCGCACGTTGGAACAGCTACACGCCCGAACAACCCCCGCGGAACCCATCGCTGACAGTTATTGAAATACGGGCCCCCGGCCGCACCGAAAACTGCCAGATCGGCGGTGCGACGCGAGGTCGCACGCTGTGAGTGGTTACGCAGGGAGGAGGTCGGCATGACGCCGAGGACGTGACCCGGGCCAGTGTCCAAGGCCCGTCCCCTCCCCGACGTGCGTCGCTGGTAACGGCGGGGTGCGAAGCTCGGGGAAGAAGCCCAAGGGCTCCCGTTCCATCCGGGGGTCACAGGCAAGGGGAAGACCGGACGGGTGAAGCTCACTGAACCCTCAACGATGCTCCGTGATGGCAAGCCTCGCAGATGGGAAGCAAAAGCGAGGTGCAGGGCTGGCCGCTGAGAAGCGGCGGGTGCCGGTCGAAGACACCGAGTCGGCCGGGAGGACACCACCGCCCCGGGGTAATGAGGGCATCCACCCCGGTCGCATCTCACACGTGTGGAACGTGACAACCCCGTTGGGGTCCAGACCTGCTGGTCTGGTCAGCCGACCGTAACGAAGGCCCAAATCCCCAGCGGGTGCAGGACGGTCCAAGAAGCCAACGCCGGCCGCCGAAAGGCAGCAGGAAACCGGGACAGCACCGGCACCTCCGCCGAGTCCCGCATAACTGGCCGGATACGGGCGGATGCCCGACCCGAAAGGGTGCTGACGTGGGCCGGGTGAGCCTGTGAAGAACGCTGTTGAGCAGGAACCAGAACCGAAGGGCAAGTTGGACACCGTGACGGTCATACCCGCTGCCGACCCGGCCGCGACCAGCACCGCTGCGGTGAACGGACCGGAGGACACTCCGCTCGACTGGGATGCCATCAACTGGCAGGCCCAGGAGGAGTCAGTACGGCGACTGCGGCAGAGAATCTTCACGGCATCGCAGGCAGGGGACCTCAAAAGGGTCCGCAACTTGCAGAAACTGATGCTCCGTTCCCGGTCCAACACGCTGGTCAGCGTGCGGCGGGTGACGGAGATCAACGCAGGACGCAAGACGGCCGGGATCGACGGTCAGGTCGTCCTGACCGCCGCGGGCAAAGCGGAACTGGCCCATCGGGTTCAGCACCGGATCAGCCCGGACAGAGCCCGGCCCGTCAAGCGGGTGTATATCCCCAAGCCAGGCGGCAGGAGACGCCCGCTCGGCATTCCCGTGATCTTGGACCGGGTCGAGCAAGCCCGGGTCTCCCAGGCACTGGAACCGGAGTGGGAAGCGCGGTTCGAGCCGAAGTCGTACGGCTTCCGGCCCGGCCGCAGCTGTCAGGACGCGATCGCGGCGATCTACTGGACGGCCAAGGGCAGCAAGGCCCGCCGCCGGTGGGTACTGGATGCGGATCTGGCAGCGGCGTTCGACCGAATCGACCACGACCACCTTCTCCAGCAGCTCGGCACATTCCCCGCGCGGGAACAGATCGGGCAGTGGCTGCGAGCCGGTGTGGTCGAGGAAGGCCGGCTCACGCCGACCGAGGAGGGAACTCCTCAAGGCGGCGTGATCAGCCCCGTCCTCCTGAACATCGCCCTGCACGGGATGGAGACGGCTGCGGGAGTCCAGTACCGGCAGACCGGCCGCCGTGCCGGTGACACCATGCCGGGCTCTCCGCTGCTGGTGAGATACGCCGACGATCTCGTCGCCCTGTGCCATTCACGGGAACAGGCCGAACAGGTCAAGGCCCGGCTTGCCGAGTGGCTGAGGCCGAGAGGACTGGTCTTCAACGAGCACAAGACGCGCGTCGTCCACCTCGAAGAAGGCTGCGACTTCCTCGGCTTCACCATCCGCCGCTATCACGGCAAGCTGCTGATCAAGCCCAGCCGCGAGGCCGTCAGACGGATCCGGAACAGGCTGCGCACCGAGGTGCGGTCCCTGCACGGGGCCAACGCCGCCGCGGTGCTGCAACGGCTCAACCCGATTATCCGGGGATGGTCGGCCTACTACCGGAGCGTGGTCGCCAGCGAGGTCTTCACCGCGCTGGACGACTACCTGTGGAAGCTCACCTACAAGTGGGCGACCCGCGCTCACCCGAACAAGCCCCGGCACTGGGTCACGACCCGGTACTACGGCACGTTCAACAAGTCCCGGCAGGACCAGTGGGTGTTCGGTGACCGCGACAGCGGCGCCTACCTGCTGAAATTCGCCTGGACGAAGATCGTCCGACACCAGATGGTCCACGGCTCGGCGTCCCCGGACGACCCTGCCCTGGCGACCTACTGGGCCGAACGGCGCCGCACCAGCCCACCACCGCCGATCAACCGCGCCACCCTGCGCCTGCTCCAGGCGCAGAACGGGCAGTGTCTGATCTGCCGGGGACCGCTGCTGCACGCCGACGCTCCGCCGTCCAGCCCCATCAAGTGGGAACAATGGCTGCGAAGCACCCGACAGGCGATCACCACCAGGAAGATCACCTATCGCGGGATCGACACGTCGGACGGGGTGCAGCTCCGACTCATCCACGCGTCCTGCACCGCACGCCTGTGAGCCTTCCGGGCTTGCTTGAGCCGAGCTGCGGGGAAAGCCCGCACGGCCGGTTCTGAGGGGGGACCGTCGCAGCAATGCGGCGGTCCTACCCGACTGTTCGCCGCCTGCGCCACGACACGCGGACGCGCCCTGGTGGACCGCGCGGATGTGGGAGCCGTCCACGCACGCGCGGGACCAGTCGAGTTCGCCGGCCGCGTTGAGTTCGGCGAGCAGGATGCAGTGCAGCTGCTCGAAAACACCGGCCTGCTGCCAGCGATCCAGGCGTCGCCAGCAGGTCTGTCCGGAGCCGAACCCCAGCTCCGGGGGCAGGAGTTGCCAGGCTATGTCGTTGTGGAGCACGTACAGGATGCCGGTGAAGTTCCCGGAGCAGCCGACGTAGATGTCCTCGCCGGGCCAGGTCCCGGCGTGCTCGTAGATGATCGACCGGATGGGCGCGGGTATCGAGCCGTGGAACATGGGCCGCTCCAAAAGATCCGACAGCGCAGGGTCTACCTGCGGATTCGTCGGCCCATTGTGAGCGGTGGCACGGAATGCGAGGGCCCCACTGGCGCCCGGGGGCGTGGACGTCAATGGGGCCTTCGTGGAGCGCCGACCAGGGCTTGCACCTGGAACCCCCGACTGGAAGTCGAGGCGTGTTGCTTACACGCACCGGCGCGGGCGGTAGCCGTATCACTGATGGAAACGACCGGTCCATCCAGAAGTTACGGACCGGAGCTACAACGGATCAAGAACTTAATCGGGTTGAGTCCGCCAGCGCCGATCGTCCGGGCCGCGCTCGGAGTCTGGGCCGCCGGGTGCCACGGTGGACGCCACGGTGACGTTGCAGGCGAGGACGCGCCGGACTGCGGTGGTCACAGCGCGTTGCTCAGCCATTCGATCAGCGCATGCGCCGTCTCCTCGCCGCCAACCGTGGAACCTGCCGGGACCGTGGTGATTGCGATCGGTGCGAGGTATCCCCTACCCGGACGCCCGCGACGCCCCGCCCGGCTTGGAAAGCCGGGCGGGGGGTCCTCATCTACGGGGCCTGTTCGACGTCGTTCCGGGGGGCAAGGCCCTATCTCTGTACCGCGAGGGTTTACCCGATTACCGCGGCAGTGGGACGGTGCGTCAACCCACCGGTGGATGCGGCGCACCAGCGAAAGACCGTAGCTTCCCGCTTTGACCGCACAACTCACTGGCATGCAAGGGGGAACAGGTGCGCACCATTCACAAGACGGGGCTCGCGGCAGCGGCCGCATTGGCCAGCTGCACGGTACTAATCGCACCCACGGCTTCTTCAGCGGCGCCGAAAGCAGAGGAACCCTCCGTGACGCAACCCATCGTGACATCGGTGGAGAGCAACACAGGTGGCGCCTCGACGGCGGGCTGCTACCACAACATCACGCGCTGGAACCACACCGGCAAGTACATCTGCGGCGAACCGCAGGCAGCCTACGACGTCGATTGGAATGCAGACGGCAGGTACGACGAGACGTTCGTGATTGCCCCTAATCGCGAAATCTGGCACACGTGGGCGAATGCCGGAGGCTGGAAGGAGTTGCCACCCGGCAACGGTTTCGCAGACTACTTTTCGGACTTCGAGAATCTCCCGCGTGGCCAGCGTTGCGTGGAAGTCTACGTGCGGGGCGATGGCGAGTACGTCAACGTGTTCAGGGACGGAAAGTGGCGTGGCTGGTCTGTTCACACCTGCGTTTAGTTAGATCCGCAGCGAGGGCCGGGGGGCGCTGCCTGCTCCCCGGCCCTCGCCTGCTGGCGGCTATGCCCCCGGTGTGCTGTGCGACCAGTCGTCGGCGGCCGAGACCACCTGCTCCTGATCCTTGTCGGGGTCCTCGGGCAGGTCGACGCGGTACGTGTCAGACCCTGGGACGTGCCTCCAGTTGGCCGCCAGGAGCGGGTAGGGCTCGCGGGCGAAATTGAACATGTCGCGCAGGGTGCGCCGAATGTAGCCGCGGTTCGGGCGGCTCAGCCCTGCGCGCGTGGTCTCGTCCCCGTCTTTCCAGATCGTTCCCTCGGCGTCGTGCACGGCGAGGAGACGGGCGCCGTCGGGCGAGACGGTGATGGCGGTGGCATTGGGCAGCTCCTCGCGGATGACGTGGGCAATGAGGAGCAGGCCGCGGTCGAAGACCTCGCGCCGCTTCTTCGCCGCGTCCTCGAAGGCGTCGTTGGCGGCTGGCAGCGTCCCCCGCGGGGTCGTTGGCCAGCCCGATCGCCGTGGTGATCCGCTTGGCCACGGGTTCGCGGTGGATGGCGAAGCTCTGGCCGACGGCCATCACGATCTCCAGCCCGTGCTGGCCGATGCAGGTTGGGTCGGGCACGAGGACTGCGGGCGGGGTGGGGTTGCTGTCCCCGACGGTCACCTCGATGGCGCCGCCGTTGATCTCCAGGGTGACCAGGCAGGGGCCGGGTGCGTACTTGCGGGCGTTGGTCACCAGCTCGCTGTGACATAGCCACGTGTGCCGAGAGTTGACACGGGTCAGCAGGTGGAGATCCGGTACTCGCCGGCGTGCGGCAGGGCGGCGCAGACGGGACCAGTCCAAGGTCATGCTCGCGACGACGCGTGGACCCCCGGCTCCCTGCTGGTGGAGATGGCCCGGGAGCGCCAGGCCCCCGTCGTCATCGACATCCACCGCGCGGGCCAGCAGCTCTTCCACGCGGCCCTGCCCGGCTCGACCCCCGGCAACGACGCGTGGATCACCCGCAAGCGCCGCGTGGTGGAGCGCTACGGCTCGGCCTCCTACCTGGTTGGCGCCCGCTTCCGCGCCAAGGGCACGACCTTCGAGGAGTCCTCCCGCCTGGACCCGGACGAGTACGCGGCCCACGGCGGCTCCTTCCCGATCACCGTCGAGAACGTGGGCGTGATCGGCTCGGTGACGGTCTCGGGCCTCCCCCAACTCCAGGACCACCGCTTCGTGGTGGAGGCGCTGGAGAACTTCCTGAAGCCGTAACGCCCCTTCAGGAGCGCCGTACGAGGGCGAGCACCTCGTCGCGCAGGGCGTCGACGGCCGCCGGGACGGGCGCCTCGACGTTCAGCCGCAGCAGGGGCTCGGTGTTCGACGGCCGCAGGTTGAACCAGCGGCCGTCGCTCAGGTCCACTGTCAGCCCGTCCAGCCGGTCGGTGGTGACCCCCTCCCCGCGGTAGGCGGCTTCGACCCGGTCGAGGGTGCCGGGCACGTCGGCGACCACGGAGTTGATCTCACCGGAGGCCGGGTAGCGGGAGTAGCCAGCGGCGAGCTCGGACAGCGGGCGGTCCTGCTCGCCGAGCGCGGCCAGCACGTGCAGGGCGGTGAGCATCCCGGTGTCGGCACGCCAGAAGTCCCGGAAGTAGTAGTGGCCGGAGTGCTCGCCGCCGAAGACCGCGTCGTGCTCGGCCATCGCGGCCTTCATGAACGAGTGGCCGACCCGGGAGCGGACCGGCGTGCCGCCGAGCTCACGGATGACCTCGACGGCGGCCGCGGAGGTGATCACGTTGTGCACGACGGCCGAGCCGGGGTGACGGGCCAGCTCGCGGGCGGCGACCAGGCCGACGACGGCCGAGGGAGACACCGCCTCGCCGCGCTCGTCGACGAAGAAGCACCGGTCGGCGTCGCCGTCGAAGGCGAGGCCGATGTCGGCGCCGACGGCGCGGACCCGGGCCTGCAGGTCGACGAGGTTCTTCGGGTCCAGGGGATTGGCCTCGTGGTGGGGGAAGCTGCCGTCGAGTTCGAAGTACAGGGCGTCGACATCGACGGGCAGGCCGTCGAGGACGGCCGGCACGGTGTGGCCGGCCATGCCGTTGCCGGCGTCCACGACCGCGGTCAGGCGGCGGTTGCCCTTGAGGGGGACGAGGGCGTTGAGGTGGGCGGCGTAGTCGCCGAGCAGGTTCCGGGAGGTGGTGGTGCCGGGGCGGGCCGCGGGCGCCGGAATGTCGCCGGCCTCCAGCCAGGACCGGATCCGCCCCAGCCCGGAGCTCTCGCCGATGGGCGCCGCTCCGGCACGGCACAGCTTGATGCCGTTGTCCTTGGCCGGGTTGTGGCTGGCGGTGATCATCGCACCGGGCAGGTCGAGGCTGCCGGAGGCGTAGTACAGGTAGTCGGTCGAGCCGAGCCCGGCGTCGACGACGTCCGCCCCCGCCGTGTTCGCGCCCGCGGCGAACGCGGCGGCCAGCTCCGGGCTGCTGTCGCGCATGTCGCGGGCGACCACGATCCGCGGTGCGCCGGTGAGCCGGACGAAGAGGGCGCCGGTCCTGCGGGCGAGGTCGGAGTTCAGCTGTGCGGGGACCTCGCCACGGATGTCGTAGGCCTTGACCAGGTGGGAGTAGTCGGGCACGGGGAAGCCTTTCGTTGTCGGGGCGGTCCGGGACGGTCCGTGGGGGCGGCTAGGCGGTGACCGTCCGGACCCAGCCGAACCCCGTGATCTCCTTCGTCGCCGTCTTCAGGTCCTTGGCGTTGTCCACGCCGCGCCAGTACCCGTTGATCCGGTACGCCGACAGCCTTTCCTCCCGCGCCAGCTCGGGGAACGTGGTGTCCTCGTGGTCGCCCAGGTCCGGCAGGAGCGCGGTGACCTCCGGCTCGAACAGATACACCCCCGCGTTGATCCAGTGCGGCAGCACCGGTGCCTCGGTGAAGCTCGTCACCCGGTCGGAGTGGGTCATCTCCACGATCCCGTACGGCGACTTGAGCGGCGTCACCGCCAGCGTGGCGAGCGCGTTCCGCTCGACGTGGGCCCGCGCCAGGTCGCGCAGCGAGAAGCGGGTGAGGATGTCGCCGTTGAGGCCGGCCCACCGCTCCACGGGGAACGGGAGGTGGGTGGCGGCGTACTTCAGGCCGCCGCCACGGCCGAGCGGCTCGTCCTCGACGACGACCCGTACGTTCAGCGGAAGCCGGTTGGCGGCCACGTAGTCGCGCAGCACGTCGGCCTTGTAGCCGCAGGAGATGACCACCTCCTCGATGCCCTCGGCGGCCAGCCAGTGCGCCTGGTGCTCGAAGATGGGCCGTCCGGCGACCTCCACCAGGGCCTTGGGGATGTGGTCGGTGTAGGGGCGCAGCCTGCTGGCCTGCCCTCCGGCGAGGATGACGGCCTGTCGGACATGCGCTCCGCCCCAGCCGGTGATGGCGAGAGCCGTGTCATGGGTGATGGTCATGGGTGGGGTCCCTCCTAGGACGGGATGTTCAGACGCCTGGCAGCGGGTCGATCGGCCGGTCGGACACGGCGAACGCCGCGAAGTCGGCGTACTGAGAACGCGGCGTCGCCCATGTCGGGTCGCTGCCGCCGAAAAAGGTCGAGAAGAGTACTCCGTCGATGCCGAGCCGATCGGTGGTACGGAATTCCAGCCCGCCCCGGCTCAGCACCTGCCCCCCGTCGACGTGGACGGTCACGTTTCCGTCGAGGTGGCCCGGCTTGTTGAGGCGTACGGCCTGTTCGACGCAGACCCAGCGGCCGAGCGGCCAGTCCCAGGAGCCACGACCGAGCGAGGTGCCGTGGGCGACCGACGTCGGCAGATACGCGTAGACCTCGGCGGCGCCGTGTGTGCGCCACATGTAGCGGGTGGACAGCCCGTTCGCCCCGTCGGGGATACGACGGCCGCTCGTCACCGTCCCGCCGTACAGGCCGGGCAGCTTGCCACCCTTGACGAAGTCGAAGTCCTTCGGGAACCGCACGTAGTAACGAAGGTGGAGGAGGTCCACGGGGCCGCCCGCGAGTTCCAGGTAGATCTGGGCTCCGCCCTCGGGCAGGCCGTACTGTCGCGCCACGGTCGGGCTGGCCGAGCGTGCCGGGTAGTGGACCCGCAGCAACCGGCCCAGGACGGGGTGGTGTCCCGGCAGCAGCCCGGCGCGGGAGAGGCCGAACGAGCCGGCCTGGCGTGCCGTGAGCCGGGGGCCGAAGAACCCGGCCACGGCGGACGGGTCCGCGCTCAGCGGGGTGGCCGAGCCGGTGGAGCGGCCCGGGGATCCGGACGTGCCGCCCCCCGGGCCGCCGAAGGAGCAGGCGGCGACCCCCGTACCGATCACGGTGGCCCCCAAGGCCGTGATGAACTGCCGTCTGCGCACTGCCGCCGCTCCCGTCTGTCGGTGTGCCGAACCGTCGATCCGTGCGTCGGGCCGTCTCAAGGCCCGCTAACTCGCGCTGACGAACCGGTAGTCCACCTCCTGGGCCGTGCTCGGCACCGTGTGCAGGGTGAGGGTGCCGTCGGCGGCGGCCGTGCCGCTCGCGAGCGTGGTGCCGCCCACGGTCAGCGCGTACCTGGCGCCCGGCGTCAGACTTACGGCGGTGAAGGCGAGGTCGGTGCCGGCGGTGCCGGGTGCGACCAGCACCTCGTACGCCCCCGCGCCGGTGGGCACGCGGCCCGTGGCGGTGCCGCTCGAGGGGATCACCGCGACGGACTGCGGGGTGACGGTCACCTGGGAGGTGCCGACCGTCGCCGCGGTCAGTGTCGCCGTGCTGCCCGCTCCGGCGGAGCCGAGCGCGGTGGTGACGGCCGGGTAGCCGCTCGCCTTGTAGACGGTGCCGGCCGAGCCGGTGAACGACGCCGAACTCACGGAGTCCACCGCCACCTTCGTGGCCTGCTTGGCGTCCTTGAACGTGATGCTGCCCGGGGTGGTCGAGTTGCCCTTCACCGAGTAGGTGAGGGACGTGGGAAGGGTGTTGCCGGAGAACACCGTCCCCGTGCTCCACTGCGTGAGCACCCCGGAGGCGAACGAGCCGCTGAAGGTGTTGCCGGAGAACACCGTGCCGTCGGTCTGGTTCAGCTTCACCGCGTTGCTGGCGGTCGTGTCGAAGGTGTTGCCGGTGAAGGTCAGGTTGCTCGGCCGGCCGGTGCTGTTGGTGTAGGCCGGGATGTCGGAGCCCTGGTAGGTGAAGACGGCGTACTGGCTGCTGTTGGTCACCGTGTTGCCGGTGGTGGTGATGTTCGACGAGCCGACGCTGTAGCGCAGGCCGTACTCGGCGCCGGTGACCGTGTTGTCGCGGATGGTGTCGCCGCTGCTGTCGAAGACCGCGATGCCGGCGCCGTTGGGCTGGTCGTGGACGTAGTTGTCCTCGATGACGCTGTCGGTGACCCCGCGGTGGATCATGATGCCGTGGACCTGGTTGTCCGACGGGTCGTCGTCACCGACCGGGACGTACGGCGGAATGCCGTTGTGGTCGACCTCGTTGTACGCGATCTCCAGGTGGTCGCACCGCTGCGAGCAGATGATCCCGTGGTCGCCGTTGTCGTGCGAATGGTTGTGCGTGATGGTCAGGTAGTCGGAGTCGTCGTGCGGGTCGAGCCCGTACATGACGTTGTGGTCGTACTCGTTGCCGGTGAAGGTCATGCCGTACGCGTCGAACGTGTACGTGCCCATGAAGTTGTTGTGGAACCGGCTGCCCGTCTCCGAGCCGTAGACGTTCAGCGCCGCGCACACGGCGAGGTGGGTGGAGTCGCAGCCGCGGCCCTTGTACGACACGCCGTAGCTCTCGGCGTCGTGGGAGCCGAGGTAGCCGATGTCGCTGTCCTTGATGTCCATCCGCGACTCGCGTGGCGTGCCGTCGGTGTCCAGGTAGGAGATGGCCCTGATGAAGGCGCGCGCCCGGGAACCGGACAGGGCGTTCGCGGGCAGGTACGGGTCCGTGTCCGGGGCGCCGGTGGCGTCGTCCCACGAGGTGATGTGGACGGTGTCGATGTCGATGTCACCGTACTGCGCGGTGATGGCGCTGACGTGGGTGGCGACATTGTCGGACAGGCTGCGCAGCCGCAGGGTGTCGACGTCACCGCCGACGGCGCTGCCGTGCAGGTCGAGGGTGGCGCCGTTCTGGACGACAAGGTCCGCGCTCAGTTCCCAGGTGTTGGTGGACGGGTCCGTCTCCACCAGGGGTGCGGACGGGCAGAGCGCGTCGATGTCGGACAGGCTCGCGGTGCCGGAGGTCAGGTAGATCGTGTTGGTGCTGCTGGCGTAGCGGACCTGACCGGAGCACGAGGCGGCCTGCGCCGGTGTTGCGAACAGCACGACGGGGCCGGTCAGCAGTCCGAGGACGGTGAGGGCGACGCCGAGGCGGCGGGCGGAGCGGCCCGCGGGGGCGACGCTCCTAGCCGACCGGGAGAGCGGGGCGGGCGAGAGGCCCGTGCGAGGCCGGTCGGCCGGGGCGGTCGCGCCCGGTCTGAGTGGTTGGTCGTTCATAGGAGGCTCCTGTACATGTCCTCCGCCGTTCGGCACTGAACTGCGGAGGCGCTGTTTGCGATGAGGACGGGCGGGGCTCGTTCCGGGGAGGCCTCCCGCCGTCCGGCGGTGCGCGCGGTATCCGATTGGGTGGAGCGATTGCCGACCGGGAGCGGGCCGGTACCTCAACTGCCCGCCGAGGAAGAGCCGGGCGGGGCCGGGCGGGTTTGCGTCGGCGGGCGCGGCAGAAGCTTCGGCGGTTCGGGGGCGGGCGGGTGGCCCGGTGACGGGTGCCTCCCCGTCACCGGGGCGGCCCGCCCCCGGGTCACGCGGTGTTCCGCACGTGGGCCGCAACCCGGGGCCGCGGTGTCCTGCGGTGGCGGACCTGGTGGATGGTCTGGAGCAGAACGGCGAGGGTGAGGGCGACCAGCGCCGCGAACCCGAGCCAGGGGAAAGGCGGCAGGGTCACCTCCGTGTGCCCGAGCCGCTTGATCGTGCCCTTCCCGGACAGGGCGGTGGGGGCCCTCACCCGCGAGTCCGTGATACTGATCCACGCACCCGCGTCCGCCTCGATTCCCTTGCGCTCGGCGAGAATGTCCAGGCCCTCGGCGGCGGCGTGCACGCCGGAGGCCAGGTGCATGCCGCGCCGGGCATCGCTGACGGTCAGCTTCTCCAGCCGGGCGGAGGCGCCGAGGTCGACGGCCGTGAGGGCGCCGCTGACCGACCCCCCGGTGACCGTCAGCCCCGTGGACGCCGAGGCCAGGCCCTTGCGGGAAACGCCGCTGATCCGGACGCTGGTCAGGACGACGCCTCTGGTGGCGTCGGAGGCGGTGACTCCGGCCCGGCCGCCGTGGACGACGACGGAGTTCAACGCGGCATCGCTCGCGTGCCCGTAGATCTTGACGCCGGTGCCGGCGCCGCTGACGGTGGTGCCGTCCACCCGGACGTCGGGCCCGCCGATCGCTATGCCCCGGTCGAAGCCGCTGATCGTGCCACCGATGACGGTGGCACCGGCGATGTCCGCGGCGAGCGTCACCCCGGCGCCGTCCGCGCCGCCGGTGAGCCGGGCATCGCGTACGGTCACCCGGGCGCCCTGGCCGGAGACGCTGATCGCGGAGGACGCGCCGTCCACCACGGGTTTGCCGAGGACGCAGGAGACGCAGGAGATCAGCCGGACACCGCCCCGGGCGTCGTGGTGCGATGCGGTTGCCGTGAGCGTCAGGCCGTGCTGGGCGGTGGCTTTTATGCCGGTACCGTGGCTGTCACTGGTGGTGACGCCGGACAGACTGCGGCGGTCGGTGCCGCCGACCGTCACACCGTTGCCGCCGCTGCCCTCGACGGTCAGCCCGCGCACCGTGGTGCCCCGGTCGCCGTCCAGTACGACGCCGTCCTGGACGGCACCCTTGACGGTGACCTTGTCGAGTTTCACGCCGGTCGACCTGGTCAGTCGCAGGCCGGTGCGGTCGCCCTGGAACGTGGAGCCGGTGGCGGATCCGGTGGCGGCCCGCCCCCAGGTGACCCCGGACTCCCGGGCCGGGGCGCCGGCGCCCCGGCCGAGGCCGGTCACTTCCGCGTCGTCGATCGTCATGCGGCCCCCCGCACCCATGGCGAGGTACGGGCGTCCGGCCAGGTCCGCAGGGGCCGGGGCGGGCCCGTCCGCGGCCGCGGAGGCCAGGGTGACACCGTCGATGTCGAGGGTGGCCCGGCTGCCGCGGATCCAGGTGCCGGACGCGGCGGTCTTCCCGGCGGTCATCAGCACGGTGGGCGTGCGGCGGCCCAACTGCAGGGTGGCGCCGGGAGCGAGCAGCACGGCCGTGTTGATCCGCACGGTCTTGGACCCGCCCGCCTTCACCGGTGCGTAACCGATCCACTCCCCGCCCGCGTTGGCGGCCAGCCAGCTCAGCGGGAGCGGTCCGTACTGCGGGTACAAGCGTTTCACCACGGAGCCGTGACTGACCAGGGCGACGGTGCCGGGCCTGATCACCATGAGCCGGTCCGGGCGTCCGCTGCGCTGCCAGGCAGCGACGTCCGGGTCGCCCCCGGTGCCGCCTGCGGCGTGGGCGGCGGGCGCGACGGCGGCCAGCAGGGTGGCCGCGGCGAGGGCGGCGCTTGCGACGCGGGCGGCGTGTCTCATACCGTGGCCTCCGCTCCGGCGGGCTGGGCGGTCCTGACGACGACGCCGTTCTCCACCGAGACCTGCCTGGTCAGCCAGCGCTGCTTGCGGATGGTGGCGAGCGCGCAGAGCTTGACGACTGCCATCATGAACGAGATCAGGACGAAGCCGGGCACCAGGAAGAACGACGAGGGCTTGCGCACCAGGTGCGGCAGGATCTTCATCGACCGGCTCACCCACCACCAGCCGGCCAGGCAGGCGACGAAGAACCAGTCGTGCCGGATGATCGCCCAGGTCATGAAGAAGGGCGAGAACAGCAGGGTGAAGCTGCTGACCCCCTTGTCGATCAAGGTGTAGGCGAGGAAGGGGTGCCGCCAGACCCAGCGGTGTGACAGCGCCCTCAGGTCGGAGCGCCAGGTGTTGCGGGCCCAGCGGAGCCGCTGCTTGAGGAAGATGCGCAGCGTGCCGGGGAAGGTCGACCAGACGCGGGCGGAGCGCTGCATGTAGGTGAGGTGGCCGCGCTCCAGAATCAGAGTGGTCAGCCGCTTGTCGTCGCCCGACATGCAGGGGACGCCCCAGAACGTCTCCGCCATGAAGTCGTCGGATATCTCCAGCAGCAGTTCGCGCCGGTAGACGGCGGTGCGTCCGGACAGGCACGAGACGGCGCGGCCCATGACGGTCTGCGCCGCGTTCTCGTCGAAGTACCGGTAGTCCAGGTACATGTCGTTGACCCGCTGCAGGAACCCCTTGGGGTTGTACACGTTCTGACGGGTCCCCACCCCGCCGATCCTGGGGTCGGCGAAGGGCTTGCAGACTTCCCGGGCGACGTTGTCAGCCCAGATGGTGTCCGAGTCGACCAGCGCCACCAGGTCGGCGGAGCATGCCTCCCACCCCTTGCGCAGGGCGTCGCGTTTGCCGGGCACGTCGGTGACGACGACGGTCACGGGATAGCGCGCCGCGATGTCCTGACAGGCCTTGTCGGTGACGTCGATGACCAGGACGACCTCGGCCACCTCGTTCGCCAGCCACGACTCGATCGCGTGGGCGAAGATCTCCGGATCCTCCTGGTACACCGGCACGACGATGCCGAGCGGGAGGAAGTGGTCGTTCTTCACGGGCTGGTAGAGAGCCGCGGGAGCCCGCCGCACGAGCCAGCAGGCCCAGCGGACCAGGCCGAGTATGCCCAGCGGCAGGTAGACGAGGTAGTACCGGAAGTCCAGCAGGGTGGTGTCGAATAGTCCGCTCATGGGCCTGTTCTCGTTGGGTCCACAGGTGTCTGACAGCCTCCGCTGCCGCGCCGGCCATGCGGCGCGGCAGCGGAGAGAGATGCCCGGCGGCCGGGATCCGGCCCGGACCGGCCGGCCGACGGGGTGGGCCGGCGCGGAACCGTGTCGGGCTGCGCCGGCCGCCGGGCCTAGGCGGTCAGGGCCTCGGTCTCCAGTTCGGCCACCTCGGCGAGCTTGTCGTTCACGGTGACGACCGCTTTGAGCAGCGGCATGTCGACGCCGATCGACGCGGCGAGGCCGAGGAACCCCTGGGTGTCCTTCGGCAGGCAGACACCGCCGTACGGGGCGCCGCCCCGGATGCCGTAGTACGGGTTGTACGAGGCCTCCGCCGAGCGGGCCACGGTCTGGGCGATCGGGTCGAGGTCCAGACCGAGATGCTGACCCACCAGCCACATCTCGTTCCAGAAGCTGATCTTCGTGGCGTTGTAGATGTTGTGGGCGCACTTGACGAACTCGGCCTCGGCGGGGTTCGAGAAGACGCGTGTCTCACCGCCGAAGGGCGCCAGCAACTCGGCCAGTCGCTCCCGGGTGCGTACGCTGCGCGAGGCGATGACGGTCATCCACGGGTGGCGGAAGTCCTCGACCGCGGTGGCCGCGCGGAGGAACTCCGGGTTACTGGCGAGCGAGAAGCCCTCACCGGCGGTTTTCCCTGAGTGCTTCTCCAGCAGCGGCTGCACAAGGCCCTCGGCCGTACCCGGCGGGACGGTGGAGCGGACCACGACGATGTGCGTACCTGCTGCGTCGGCCAGCGCGTCGCCCACGGAGGCGGTGCCCGCCTCGAACGCGGACAGGTCGTAGCGGTGGCCGACGTTGGGCGTGGGCAGCGTGAGGAAGACGAACGCGTCCGGCTCGGCGCTGAGGTCGAGTTCGGCACGCGCGTCCAGCCCCTGGGAGCGCAGGTAGTCCAGGCGCTGCGGCGCCACGTCGATGAAGGTCACCTGATGGCCGGCGTGGAGAAACCCCTTGCCAGTGGCTGTTCCGACAACTCCGGAACCGACGATGAAGATTCTGGCCATTGAATCATTCTCCTGTTCGGATTCGGGTGCCTGCGGGCACGCCGAACACGGAAGCGGAATGCAGAGATTCGGCGACAGGGAAGGGAAAACACCATCCCGCGCGAAATATGGTGAAGAACAGCGCCAGCCGCGCGGCGAGCGCGATTGACGGTGAATTCACCGAAACGTTTCGACATCGACACGCCTCCCCATGCGTGCGGCCGATGATGCGACAGCGCGAGACGGCGCCGTCGATGCCCCCCAAACCCCCTGTCAGTACTACGCCAAGCGACGAGACGCCCCCCTTGGCGCCCGTCGCCCAAATTCAGACAGTACGAAGTTATACACGGGATCTACACATCTGCGGGGGCGCGGCTGTTAATTGCCTATGTCGGAAAAGTAAAGGGCATCCCTAGTACGAGTGCTCCGACGCGCGCCGGATTCCACTTGACCGCCCACATCCCGACGACGATGGAAACGCTCCCATAGCGAACAGAAACAGCGCCAGGGCAGCGCGCGATTACATGGCCTATGCATATCTACGCACGACCTTCAGATCCGAGACCGCCCACGAGCGGCCCTCCGCCGACTCCGGACCGGCTGGTCAACTGAGGCGAGGAGGCCGACAGGGGTGCTCTTCGGCAGTGTCGGGCGGTCGGCGCGAGAACGTTCAGCCATGCCGGGGCGGGGCGGCGCCTCTTTGCCGAGGAACACCGCATGGCCGGGATGTCGTAGGCGACCGCGTGCCGCCCTGGACCTGTCCTCAGTGGGCCACGCCGCCCGAGAGCTGTCCGTGGCGCACGTTCATGAACGAGACATGGCCGGTGGTCCACCGCCGTGTGCCCTCGACGGCCCGCGCTGACGAAGTGAACAGCGGCGGGGTGAACAGCGCCTTGGACGGCTTCGACGCCGCTGGCTGTGCCGGTTCACTGGCAACTTGCCCTGGCCGCTGAAGCTCCTCTTGAACGCTGCGAGTCGCCTCGGGGGCCAGCGTCTGCAACTCGACCCCGGCCTTGTGGGCGGCTGCCGCCGGCCCCGGCTCCGGCTGCCCGTCGCGGGTCAGGCCGCACAGGCACTCGGTCTCGTGCCAGCCCATGCTGTAGTCGCACGCGCACGTCCACGTGACCAGGCACCACGGCCACTCGTAGCCGCCGATCGGGTACCGGCCGTCGGCGAGCGGCTCGACGACGTCGAGCGCGCCGGAGCCCTCCTCGCCCACCCGCTGCCAGTTGATGCAGATGACGGCCGCGCGGGCCGCGGCGCCCCGGCCGCCGCGCGCCTTCTTCTGCGTCTTGCGGGCGGCCCTGCGGGTCTCGCGGTTGACCGGCACCTTCTTGACGGTCGGCGTCTTGCCGCCCCAGCTGACGCGCACCGCGACCGCGCACGGGGCGCGGTCGCCCCACTCGTTGACGACGTACGTCTCGCCGCTGTCGAAGAAGTGGACCGTGTCCGGGCTGCCCGCGTGGCCGTCGATGACGTGGACGGTGATCATGGTGGAGAAGCCGTAGCTGTCGGCCATGCTGAGCGTTCCGGCCGAGACCTCGCGGGTGACGTCGGGGGTCTATGCGTAGTGACGCGTAGCGTGAACATTTCGCGCGCAGTTTGCGCCCTATGTGACCTCAGTTTGTGTCAGGCCAGGTCAATGAGTGCGATCATGTAGCGAACTACTGCGTAGTTGTGCGAACCTTCGCCGTATGGATGCGCAGACACCGGCACCGCCAGCAGAGGCCGTGCTGATCAAGGAGGCTCTCCGCCGAGCCCGCCTATCAGGGCGCGAAGCGGCCCGAAGAGTGCCCATCAGCGAGACCCGATGGCGACAGATCGTCAACGGGTACCAGGACGTGGGAGGCGTACGTATCCCGGTAACCGCGCCCGACGACACACTCGCCCGCATGGCGCAGGTCGTCGGCCTCACCTCGGACCAGCTCCGCCAGGCCGGCCGCAGCGACGCCGCCGATGTCCTTGACGAACTCGCCGGGCCGCCGTTCCCGGCCAGCACGGCGGGGACACCTGACACCACCGCTCAAATCGAGGCGATCACCGCGCTTCTGGCCACCCTCAGCCCGGAGGCGCGGGAACAGGTGCTGAGCCGGTTCGACCGCCCAGCGGTCGGCGAGTCCGGACAGACAGACGTCGTGAACAACACCGGTCGCCGCGAGGCCAGTTGACCTCGTGCATTACCCTTAGTAACGCTATGGTCACGGTCTCGGCGCGAGGTGGAAACCAGTTACCGGTAAGTATGATCATTGCCCCCTAGTCGAACGTAAGTTCTGAATAGGGGACACACGTGGATCAAGTTCTCTTGGCCGGCGTGCTCGGTGCGGCAGTCCTGGCAATCGTCCTGCTCCACAAGAACCAGCAGAGACAGACTGCACGTCTCACGAAGATCGAAGCTGAGCTCGCCGCCGAGAAGATCGCCCGCCTCACACAGCAACCGGCGCCGCCCGCCATACCGGCGCAAGAAGAGGAACCACCCGAGCCGGCGCGCCGCAAGCGTCATCTCGCTCTCTACATCGGCGGCGGCGTAGCGGCCGTCTTCGGCTCGCTAGGTGCGCGCCTGCGCTCCCTGTGGAAGCGCAGCCCCGCTCTCGCCACAACGGGTACCGTCACCGTCGTCGCGGTTGCCTCCCCCGCCGCGGCCTTATATCTGCCCCCGAACGGCAGCTCGCCCGACACACCCAACGTGCCGTAGCCCGCCACAGTCTCGGACCAGCCCCACGCCAAGATCTCCGAAATCCCCGGGCGACAGTCCGGGGCCAGCTCCGAGGACGACGACAGAGCGGCAAGGGACGACACCTGGCACAAGAACGCCGACGCCAGCAGCTTCACGGTGCTCAGATCCGGCGCGGGGGAACCGCCGGAACTCAGCGCGGGCAACGAAACGCAACAGCCGCAGAATGCCGACCAGACCTCGGAGCCCACCCGGCCGACCTCATCGGGGCAGAGTCCGAGCGGCCCGGCACCCGGTTCGAACGATCCGAGGCCGAGTCCGAGCGCTCCGGGTCCGGTTCCAAACGATCCGGAGCCTGTACCTCCCTCTCTCGCGGTCGGGAACGTGGGACTCGCGGATACGGAGAAGCGATGGTGTGAGGACGTGACCGTGGAGCTCCGCAACACAGGTGGCTCACCGGCGACGTCCGGGACGGTTCGCTTCGGGACGCACATCCTCGATCTGTTCGGCACCGATTGGGGCATGGTCACGCAGGTCCGGAGCCTGCCCGCGCCGATCCCAGCCGGCGGCGAGGCCGAGCACACGTGGACATTGTGTGTGGACGCCTGGCGGGTGCCGCTTGGCTGGCACATTGACACCCTCGACGTCGCCGCCGCTCTCAACTAGTGCCGCATCAGGCAACGTTCGCCCTGTCGTGGTGTGTCGTCCAGTTGCTGCGCCGGGAAGCGCCAGACGGCCACAATGATCACGTGGCTGAGCGCGTGCGGGTCCGGGAAATTGACGACGACGAGGGCAGGCGCCTGCTGCGGATCATCCGCAGAGGCACTGGCTCGGTGGTGACCTGGCGGCGGGCTCAGATGGTGTTGTTATCCGCGCAGGGCATGCCGGTTGCGAAGATCGCCGAGGTGACGTTCACCAGCGACGA
>NZ_JBEXPK010000105.1:0-21374 GCF_040612015.1 Streptomyces sp. NPDC006476
CGCCGAGTACGCCACTTCCGTTCGGGACGGTGACAGGGGCGCCGCTGTCACCGGGTATGGCGCACAGACTGGTCTTTACTACGCCGCTGATCTGGGCGTTATTCGTTGAGCTAAAGTAACTCGCATTCAAGTCGAGGACTTGGCCGCAGTTGTATTCGGTCGATGAGCCCCTGCCGACCAGGAAGGCCAGGGCGAGCATCGCGCAGGTGACATGCCGGTGCCAGGCGGTCCAGGTGCGGACCTGGTATCCGCCCAGGCCGACCGGCTGCTTCGCCTCGCGGTTGTCCACCTCGATCTGCCACCTCACGCCGGCCCGCGAGATCATCTGCGGCACCGGGGTGCCCGTGGGGGCATGGCCCAGGAAGAAGGCGTACTCGTAGTCTATCCGGCCGCCGGCCAGCAGTTTCTTCTCGGTGGAGCGGCGGACCAGCAGCCAGTGCGCGAACCCGGGTGCCAGTTCCTGCCCGGTCACGGTCGCCTCGAAGGCGGTCCAGTCGTAGAACCGCTGTCCCTTGGCGCCCTCGCCGCAGGAGCGGCGCTCCCACCGGTCCCGGACGACCGCGTAGTGCAGCAGGTCACCGGCCTTGTCCACCTTCGGCTGGCGTGCCTTGCCGGGCGGACCGGAAAGCAGCAGGTCCACCGGGACCGCCAGCACGTAGCGCAGCCGGCCGGCGTGCAGCCAGGCCGTCCCGGGTCGCGTCCGTAGCCGGAATCGGCCGCCACCTACGCGAACGGGAGCCCCGCGGCCAGCGCGCGTTCCAGCATCCGCAGCCCAAGCTGCGGCTTGGTGGCGAAGCCAACCTCGTCGGGCACCCCGGCAGCCCGGCAGCGCTCCCGGTCCCCGGTCCACGGTCCGGGCAGGTACAACGCCCGGTCCACGAAGGTGTGCCCGTCCGATGCAGCGTAGGTGAGCATCACCATCACCTGACAGTTGCGCACATCCCCCGTCACGCCGCAGTGCTGGTGGGCAACCCCCACCGAGTGCGTGCCCTTCTTCTGCACCTGGGTATCGTCCAGCACCAGCGTCGCCTCCGGGTCACCGATTCCGGCGACCACGTACTCCCGCACCCGGTCCCGCAGTTCGTCCGCCGACCACGACGCAGCGTTCAGGAACTTCTGCACCCGCTCCGGCATCGCATGCCCCGCCCGCGCCGACAGCGTCCACCCGTTCACCCGGCCCAGGCCCGCCAGCAGGCCCTCGACCAGGTCCGCGAGCACCTCCCGCGGCTCCGGCCGCGCGAACAGGTCCCCCAACCCCTCCGTCAGCCACCAACTCCTCAGCCCACAGGCCGAGATGCTCCTCCGTCACATCCACCAGCATGACCACTCACGACAGCACCGATCAACCATCACAAGATCCGCTGCTGGAGTACTGGCAGCTACCCGGACCAAACTTCCACCGGCAGGCGACAACGAGCTTACGACTCAAGATCTACTACATTACGAAGACCTCCGAATCTGCTGGGCGCGCGAAAGCGCGAGGCTACCGGTCCTGGACGTGGACAACTGAATATTGGCCCTCTGTTGAGAGGGTTCGGCTACCGTACCCATGGCCCGGGTCGACCGGTTTCCCGCAGGCGCTGTCCGAGAAGGCGTACAATAAAGAATACTCACTGGGATCCGAAACAAAACTCTGATAGTATGTCGTCTTTCCGGGTTCACTGTTGGGGAGGCACTGATTATTGTCGGGCCTGCGCCAACTGCGGATCTCCTCTGTTTGGTTGTCGACGGCGAGGCACGTCTGACCGGCCGGCGCAGAGCATGTGCTACCCGCGGTTTCCTGATGTACGTCGCCAGGCGCCGCGTTTGCTGCTACGCCGATACCGCCGCCGATCATCAACGCCGCCGTCACGCCGATCACAGATCGCCTGATCCATTTCGGACTTCCCGTGTGTGCTCCCGACATCACTGATCCTCTCAACTCTGCCCGCAAGCCTCTAGTCTGAATTCCATGCCAGGTTAAACCCGGAAGCGGATGCCAACCAGAGTCGAATATCCTGCATCGCGTACTGGATTAACCTCGATTCTTCGCGCGCCCAGCAGATTCGGAGGTCTTCGTAATGTAGTAGATCTTGAGTCGTAAGCTCGTTGTCGCCTGCCGGTGGAAGTCCGGTCCGGGTAGCTGCCAGGAGGCCCGGTAGCAGACTGGCGGCGACGGGGGAACGCCCGGCGTCGAAGCCCAGTGCCGAAAGCCCTTTAAGAAGTCGTCTCATTTGGTGAGTCTGCGGTAGCAGATGAGGCTGCAGGCGATGGCAGTGAAGGCCAGGAAGTGTTCGGCCTTGCGTTCGTAGCGGCGGTGCAAACGGCGGCAGCCGCCCAGCCAGGACATCGTGCCTCGATCGTCCAGCGGTGCCGGCCCAGCCGGGTGGAGGACTCGATGCCCTTGCGGGCGATGCGGTGCCCGATGCCTCGCTTGCGTAGCCATTGGCGCAGGTGGTCGGAGTCGTAGCCCTTGTCCGCGTGAAGCTTTCCGGGGCGTCGTCTGCGCGGGCCGCGGCGGGAGCGGATGGGCGGGATGCCGCGCACGAGCGGCTCGAGTGCCTGGCTGTCGTGCAAGTTGGCACCGGAGATCCCGATCGAGAGGGGTAAACCGGTCCGCTCCGTGATCAAGTGGATCTTCGAGCCGTTCTTGCCCCGGTCGACAGGATTCGGACCTGTCAGATCCCCCCTTTCAGGGCTCGCATGTTCACCGAGTCGATCGCGCAGCGCGACCAGTCCAAGCCTCCGCGCGAGCCCAGTTCGTCGAGGATGAGGCGGTGCAGCTTGGCCCAGACCCGGGCGGCGGTCCACTCGGTGAAGCGCCGGTGCGCGGTCGGCCCCGAGGGGCCGAAGACCGGCGGCAACTGCCGCCAGGTGCACCCCGTCGTGGCCACGAAAATGATCGCGGCCAGCACCTCGCGATCCCCGTAGCGGCGCCGACCGCCGCCCTGCGGCCGCGATGGAGCGGGGTGGGACCACCCGCTGGAACAGCTCCCACAACTCGTCCGGCACCATGCGCTCGACCATCACCACACAGTGCAGACTACCCAGCACCCCAAATGAGACGACGTCTTATGAGGTGCCTTGCTTCATGGGACTGATGAGGGCGTAGGAACTCCCATCATCCCAGGTCAGCGGGCACCTCTTCCTATTTCTCCGTCCACAGGCCGATCATCACGCGGTGGATCCAGGCTGAATGCTTACCCGGAACTTGCAACCACCCTGAGCGTATGACCGCTCCCACAGCAATGCAAAATCAGCCAACACGGCCATAATCGCACTCAACGTAAATACCGTTTTCGGACCCCAGGTCCACCGTGACATGCATCACACACCCTGAAGGGAACTTCCTTCCCTTTTCCCTTCTCATACAGTCCGCAAGGGAAGAGAAAGCGAAAGAAGGTATTCTTCATGAATCGCGCACTCAAGAGAATGACCGTAGTCACGGCCGCAGCCGTCGGAATTGCTCTCGCCACCGCAACACAGGCATCCGCGATCAACTATGTCGACCCGGCTCAGTGCCTCAGCCGCGACGACCTCCTCATGATCACGCACCACGGCGGCGGCTCCCCGAGTAACATTACCTGCCTCGCAAATGCCGGCAGCCTGAGCGGCATCACCATACGCCAGGTCAACCAGGTCCGAACTGGTAACAACGTGGTCCAGATCTGGTGGAGTGACGGCACCAACCAGATCCACCAGAGGTGGTCCACCTACAACTACGACAACAGGACCATCACCGGAATTACCATCCGCTGACACGGCAGCTGTAGTTTCGGCGTCTGTGTTGGTCAGCGTCTTGCGGAGGCGGGTGCGGGCATGAGTACGGCCACCACGATCATGAACGTTTGTGACGACGTATCAGGACGCGGTGGCCGTGGAAGCCACGATAGCCGAGCAGGCGTGGAGTGAGACGTTCGGGACGGCCATGAGGGCGGTCGCGGGCTGCTTCGCGCGGCGGGAAACGCGGGCGACTGCGGCGGAGTTGGTCGCGGGTCTGTTGCTGGAGGTGGACACGCGCAACTGCTTGACGCTCGGGCAGGCGCTGGGGCATCCGGGCCCGCACCGGCTGCAGCATCTGCTGTCACGTGCCCGGTTCGACCACGAACGGGCCCGGGCGGAGACAGCCCGCCTGATTGCCGATGAACTCGCCGGGCAGGACGTCGTGCTGGTGGTGGACGAGACGGGCGACGCGAAGTCCTCCACAGACTGCGTGGAGGCTGGACGGCAGTACTCGGGTGCGATCGGCGGCGTCGGTCTGTGTCAGGTGGCGGTGCACCTGGCGGCGGTCACGGCAACAGTGAAGGTGATCACCGACCGGGCCTTGCATCTCCCGGCGGACTGGGCCGCGGACGAGGAACGCCGCGAGGTGACCGGAGTGCCGGAGGAGAGCGCCTTCGCGACGAAACCGCAGCAGGCGCTGGCCATGGTCGCCGACACGCTCGCCACGGGGATCGAAGCCCGCTGGTTCGCAGGCGACGAGGTGTACTGCGGGCGCGAACTACCCCGGAGCGTCCGATCGTTGGGGATCGGCTACACGGTTGGCATCGCCGCTTCCTACCAGGTCACCGACGGAGCAGGCCGCCGGTGGCAGGCCCGCGAACTGATCAACAAGGTGCGGCCCCGACAGTGGATGCGCCGGCAGACCGGACACCGCACCAAGGGCACCCGTGAGTACGACTGGGCCTGGCTCGATGTCCGTCCCGACGATGCTCCCGACGAGAACGAGAACGGAGCAGGGACGAGCGTTCTGGTCGCGCGCCGACACCGCTACACCGGCGAGGTGTCCTACTTCCGCTGCTGGGCTCCCGACGACGTCTCGCTCGGCACGCTCGCGGAAGTGATCTCCCGCAGGTGGCGGATCGAGGAGACCTTCCAACTCGCCAAGGGCTTCACCGGACTCGACCAGGGTCAAGTGACCTGCTGGAACTCCTGGATGCGCTGGTCACTGTTCTCCCTGATCGCCGCCGCTGTCCTCGCCCTAACGGCCGCCGCCGTCCACGAGACCACCGAGGAGCGGGCTGAGCTCGTCCCGCTGACCTGCCCCGAACTCATCCGTCTCCTGCGGGCCCTCGCGCTGCCCCACCGGCCCGCGACCGCGACCACGTCCTGCACTGGACCGCCTGGCGCCGCCACCATCAAGCCATCGCGACGGCCTGCCACCAGCAACGACACCGCCGTCACGACCAGCCGTGATCAAGAACTACAGCTGCCGTGTCAGACCCTTCAGCTGTAGATCCTTGAGGGCGCTGTAGTTCCGGTTTGGTCGTGTGGCGGTGGCCGACTGGTCGCGTGGCGGGCTCGGTGGCAGACACGGGCGTGTGCCTGGTGGTGACGGCGCCAGGCGGACCAGTGCAGGACGTGGGCGATGCGCTCGTCCTGTGGCGGCTCGGGTCGAAGCACGACGATCAGGCGGCGGATCTCGTAGGCAGTGAACCGGACGGGCGGGATGCTGCTGGTGGGATCAGCGAGATCCCCCTGTGTGGGCATCAGACGAGGCGGCGGCCTGCTCGAAGCGAACGGAACATGCCGGGCCCTGTTCGCGCAGGGTGTGCGCGTCCTGGACGGCGAGAAAGGCGGCGGCGAGCTGGGCCAGACTCTGGTGCCGGTACCAGCCGTGGTATGAGCGGACCTCGTAATCGGCCAGCCCGCACACGGACTTGCCAAGCTTGATCGCCTCCTCGACCCGCCAGCGGGCCCCGGGCACCAGCACGAGTTCCTCGACGGGGGTGTCCTGCGGCCCCCAGGCCAGGTAGTAGTCGCGCTCGCCGGGCGCCTTGGGGCGGCGGCGGACGATGAACCAGCGCGCCCAGGCGCCCTCGCCGATCTCAGCGTCGGGGTCGGGGATGCGCCGCACCCACCACTGCCACATCCGGCTGCCCAGCTGAGAGGGGCCGGCGGGCAGGGTGAGCCAGTCCTCCTCGCGCGCGCAGCGCTCCACCAGCCGGGCGGCGTGCCGCCAGCCCGGGCGCGGCAGCACGGTCTGGTTGGCCTGCACCGTTACCGCGTACGGCAGCCGCCGCTGTTCCAGGAAGGCGCGAAAGGCGCCGTCGCGGCCATAGACCTCGTCCGCGGCCACCCAGATGCGGCCCTCGGGAAGATCCAGCAAGGCCCGCTCGATCATCTGCTCCGCCAGGCGCGGCTTGACCTGGAAGCCCACCGCGTCGGGAACATGCGCGGCCCGGCACCGCTCGCGGTCATCGGTCCACTCGCGCGGCAGGTACAGCTCACGGTCGATCAGAGCTTGCCCGGCGCCGGTGGCCCAGGCCGCCATCACCCCGACCTGGCACGGGAACACGCCGCCCAGCGTGCCGGTGAACTGCCGGGCTACCCCGGCCGAGGCCCTGCCCTTCTTCGCGAACCCGGTCTCGTCCACCACCAAGACCCCCGCCCCGCCCGGGCCGGCACCAACCCCGCCGTCCCCCAGGCCGTCGATCACGTAACGGCGGGTGAAGTCGCGCAACTCGTCGGCGTCCCAGCGGGAGCGGTCCAGCAGGTGTTGCTGCCCCCACGGGGCCCTGTCACCGGCGTACTCGGACAGCTGCCAGCCGTTCTTGCGTGACAACGGCGCCAGTAAGCCACGGATGCACGCCTGCGCCCGCAGCCGCAGCTCCCACCGGCCGAAGACGTGCCCCACCTCCAGGAACAGGTCCTCCAGCCGGTCCGACCACTCCTCGGCCCACTCCCGGTCGGTCACCACCGACGGAACGTCCAGCAACTCGGCCTGCATATCTGGCAGTTACCCGAAGCGTGAGACCACCGAACTACAGCGCCCTCAAGGATCTACAGCTGAAGGGTCAGACCCCGGGGAATTACAGCCCTTTTCCCCACCTATTTGAGGGGCACGTTCACACAGGCCAGCCGTGCGCAGCCGTTCCGGCGTGCCCTTCATCAGAGCGGCTTCAAGTTCCGTGGTTCCCGACAGCCTCGGCGGCATCGCCTTCCCCCACGCCAAGCTCGCCCTGCGCGTGCACCGGTGCTCGCGTCCACGGCGCCCGGCCGCGTCCCGCTGCCGCCTACCCAGGAGCGGCCGGCCCGGCGTGAGGGGCTGAACCTCTCGCGCGCGCAGCTCGCGCAGGCCTTGGGCGTCAGCCCCTCCACGGTCGGCGGCTGGGAGGCGGGGCGGGATCCGGGTGAGGTGCGGGAGAGGTGCGGGAGAGGTGCGGGAGAGGTGCGCGTACTTCCTCGAGGGCGCCCGCACCAAGCTGGACGCAGCCGCGGCGACGGACCGAGCGCACACCAGCTGAATATCTACAGGCAAATGACTCTACCCGAGCCATTTTTTTGCATCCATAATCCATAAAAAGGGCTGACGCGAAAAACGGGGGAGAAAACCCCTTTTCTGCGCCTTGAACGGTAATGTCAAATCGTAAGATTGGACTGCTGATGTGCTCCCTCAAGGATCCGAGCCGCATTGTTGCTGCCGCTCCCACTGCTGCTGTGGCGGCACTACTGGCCGTTATCATGGCTGCCGTGCCGGCATCGGCGGAGGCTGCTTCGAACATTGTAATCAACGGCAATCTCATACCGGCCGACGCAACATCGGTGGCCATTACCGACAACTCCGCCGGCAGCACGGACTGCTTCCCGGCCAGTCGTGGAGCGACCGTGTTCGCCCAGCTGTCGGTGAACAGCGGCGACACCGTTCACTTCGACATGTACCGGAAGCCCGGCTGCGGCGACTGGAACTTCGGCGCCTCGTTCACCCGGACCGTGCCGGACAACGTCTCCGGAACGTGGAACGTGAATTAGCCTCGATTCGTCAGTGGTCGTGATTGCCTGCGTGTCCGAGGACGCCGGGAAGGCTGGGGAACGAGTATGCGGGGGCTGCGGTAAGAGGCTGAGGCCGGACGCACGATCCCTTGCCGTGTACTGCTCGGCGGCCTGTCGTTCCAGGCAGTGGCGCCGGGACCGCCGGTTGCGCAAGCGGGTCGCCGCAGAATTGAGCGGTGCCGGACTGGCCGAGTGTCCTGAGTGCGGGGCGACTTGGGTGGTCGGGGTGGACCGCCGTTCGAATGCGGTTTACTGCTCCCGGCGGTGCGTCATGCGGGGCTGGAGGGCCCGGAAGGAATCGTTCGGCGAACAGTCACAGTGACCGCATTGCGAACGCATCCGAATCCCAACTTCGTTCATAACTTGGTCAATTAAGGTCGTTCATTGTGATCGTCGCATTTTCGGTCTGACTCTCGGTCGGGAAGCGAGCCGGGTCTCGCCGCGGCCGTTTGGCCGTGCACCGGCCGCGGTGGGTGGTCCGACGCGCCGCCTGCGCAGGTGTGTTTTGCGGCAGGTTGAATCGGCCCCACTTTGTCCATGATCGACACTCGTTCTGGCCCCACCCTGAGATGCCCGAAGCTCACGCGCTCCGTGGGCTGAGGGAGGGAAAGGCGCAGCTAGAAGCGGTAGTACGTGGTCCGGTCCCGCTACCGTCTGCCCGCTGTGGGGTGGAGCCAACTCCGATGTCGGAGTGGTACCGGTAGTTCGTTAAATCAGGCAGTAGAGGTCAATGCCGTGTCCGGTGGTGACCGCGTCGATCAGGGCCTGGAGCTCAAAGGGTGGGTCTGTGTCCGTCCAGGCGATGTGTCCGTCGTACGCCGACAGGTGCGGTTGGGCCAGTCGGCGATGAGTATCGAGATCCCCCCGGCCCTGGCCTGGGTGGCGATGCTGGCCGTGGGCCAGCAGTGGCCCCAGGGCGATGAAGACGAGCTGCTGGCCCTTGGCACAGCGTGGGAAGAGACGGCTCAGGAACTGGGCGGCCTCAGTTCGCAGTTGGATCCGTCGGTGAGCGGCGTGCTGGAGAGCGTGGCAGGTCGGGTCGCCGAGGCGTTCCGGGATCACGCCGAGCAGGTCCTCGCGAGCCTGGCGCAGATGGCCGGGTCCGCGCATCAGCTCGCGGAGCTGGCGACGACCACGGGCGTGGAGATCGAGTACGCGAAGTACATGATCCTCGTCCAGTTGGTCTGGATGGCGTCGGAGATCGCGCAGTGGGTTCTGTTCGCTCCGGAGGTGGTTTCGACGATTGTGGCAGCGGGGTGTGTGGCGGTGCAGATGATCCTGCGCCGTCTGCGGATGTCGATCGTCGCCGGTGTCGGTTTGATGGTGGGCATGGACGCCGCCATCCAGACGCTCCAGATACTGAAGGGCGACCGTACCCGCTGGAACGCCTACAACACGCTCCAAGCTGTCGAGTCCGGCGCGGTCGGTGGTGCGATCGGCGGCCTGACCTGCGGTATCCCCGGAGTGCTCAAGCCGAGGTTCGCCGAGTCGTTGTTTGGAAGTTGGGCCTTGGGGCGGTCACCGGCGTGGTCACCACCGAGGCGATGGACGGCATCTTCGGCGGTGAGTCGGGTACCGCCTCGGCGTTCACCTCCGGTGCGCTGGGCGCGATCGGTGGTGGAGGACGTCGCCTCAGACGGTTGTGCGGCGGCTCCGTGGAGATCGACCCCGTCCCGCCGAGGCTGCTCGAAATGCCACGTACGCTGATGCCTGACTCGGGAGCAACGGGCGGGCGCCCAGGAGCCGGCCTGGCCGACCGGGAGCGTATCGCTGAGCCTGTGGGGCCGACGGGCGCCCAGAGCGGGGTGCACGAGGTGCGCCCGACGGATGAGACGCGCCGAGCCGTCACAAGGGACCTACCGGAGTTGCTGACCGGAGCCCTCGGACCTGCGGTAGCGGCTCCTCGTACCGGCTCGGCACAGGGCGGCCCGGGCGTCGGCGGCGAGGGTCGTGCGGTGCGGACTCAGGGCGAGCGGCCGGTCGGACCCTCCGCGCGGCCCCTGGTGGTCCATCAGCAGACCGAGACTGCGGATACTCCGCGCCCGGGGTATCCGGCACACCCCGGGCCGGGCACCCGCCGGGTTGACCAGCCCCGTGTTCTGGCCGGTTTCGAGACCACCCTGACCCGCGCGGCAGCCGCCAGGAGCGTGCCCACAGAACCTGCACCTGCACCCCGCGACGCGGCGAGCCGGCGAGGCGGACCACGTGGCCGTGCCCCACACACACGCGGACCGTACGGCCGGAGCGAGGCCCATGCGTTCGTAGCAGAGCCGGGTGCCGGGGTGTTGCGCCACGTCCAGTGCGCGGTCCACGTCCAGTTCCGGCGCGCCGTGCGGGGCTTCTTCGCAGTCGGGCGCGTGCAGGACAGAGCGGCCCGGGCCGCGGTCATCGCGCAGCTTCTGCAGCACCCATCCCGACGGCCGGCGCTCCCCCAAGGCCTGACGGGCCCGTCGCCTGCGGTGTCTTCTCCAGGCGCTCGGTGTCGACCAGGTCATAGGCGACGCCGTCGACCGGCCATACGTGCTCAGGGGCGCGCACCCAGACCCGGTACTCCGCCGTCTCCACGTCGCCGTCCTCGCTGTTGCGGCACGCGGGCAGCCCGACCCGGTAGAGCCAGCCCGTCTTCGTCTGCTGGCGCTTCCACAGTCGCGCGACGACTTCCTGGGCCGGGGTGCCGAGCAGGGGATCGGCGGGTGTCTCCTGACACCGAACTTGGACCGATTGCCATCGATGTTGGGCCGACTCGCGGCCAGGGCGCCTTCATGAAGACGCCCTGCTGCTGGCCGCAGCCCTACTGGGGCTTGAAGGAACGGATCTGGTAGTTGCCCTGAAGGTTGCCGCCCTGGCCGGCTTTGGTGGACCCGACGCGCGCGTGGTAGTTGGTCTGCGTGTAGTACTGGACGCGGTGCCCTGTCTTGTTCCACACGGAGCGCACGTTCTGGCCCCTCTGGATGAAGGAGCAGTTGTCCGCGGTGTTGGCCAGGCTGGACTGCGACCACTGACAACGGGTTCCTGAGCCGTTCCAGCCGCTGTAGATACAGAAGTATCCGGGTGAGCAGTTGTAGGCCGCCAGGCTGCTGGATGCCGCGGAGGCAGCAGTCGCGGCGGGTACAGCACTGAAGGCCGCAGCGAAGGCAGTTGCGGCTACCACGAACGAGCGAATGCGACGCATGACAGGGTCTCCGGTTTCTCGTCGGTAGTGTGCGGCAGCAACGCCGCCCTGGACAGACTGGGCGAATCGGGCAGCAGGTAAACCAGCAGACCACCAACGAGGCACCCCCGAACAAAGAAGCGGAAAGGGGGCAGCGATTCCGAGCCGCGAGCAGTGGCCACTGATCCACCTTCGATGGCAATCGGTCCAAGAGGATCAGATTTGATCAGCCGTCAGAGGATCAGGATTCACCCGTCGCCGACAGCGCTTCCCCGTCGCGGTTCTGCCATCCGTCGCCTCAGAACCGGCGTGAATCACTCATTAGCCGTCAATGACAGATATAAGAATTTTCACGACTCTCTTTCATGACATGTTGGCCTCCCTGCTTCCCCGAGGGAGGAACTGCGTGCCCAACTCCCCCACACCCACGGACTCGGCCCCGCGATACCCCAGGTGGTCGGACCGCCTCATACGTCAGCTCGACACCTTCGCGGCCACGCGGTCCCGTGCCGAGAAGGTGCCTGCCTTGATCCTCAGCAGGCAGGACGGCGGCGATGTCCGGGCACCTGCCTTCATGGTCCGGGAATACGAGCACCGGCTGTCGCGACGGCGGGGCAACCCTCACTTCCAGGTACCGCACGCCGTCGTCGACGACGCGGAGATGAGCGGAGGCTTCCTTGCCGCGATCGACAGAGTTGGACTGCGGTTCCAGCTCACCATGCCGTCGGGAAGACTGCGGTTGCCGGCCTTTCACACTTGCCGGGCCGTGCTGGACTCCGAACGCGGCGCGGGCGACTTCCAGGCCCAGCAGCAGCCGATCCTCGATGACCTGTACTCAGAGCTGCTCAAAAGGCGGAAAACGCTGCGTGTCTGCGCTCGCCTCGCGGACTTCCTGGGTCAGCATCTCCTGACCGGCTGGCTGCAGGGACTCGTGGCAGCCCTGATCGTCGGCTTTCCCAAGCTCTGTTACCGGTTTCACCTGCGGCACTGGGGCCTGCGGTGGGTCGCGGACGAAGCGAACGCGACCTGCTTCCTGGACGCCGCGCTCGCCTTCTGTCAGGACGGCGAGCTGGACAGGGAGGACCCGCGCGTGCGACGTATCCTCCTGCGCGCGCTGCTCACCGATCTACGGAAAGCGACCCGAAGAAGGACGTGGCTGAGTCATCTGTGGGCACGGCGCCGGTGGTCCTTCGTCGTCCTCATTCCCGAGATCGACGACGTGGACGGCCCCGGCCGCGCCTTCCTCGGCACGTTCGAGGAACTCGCCAGTGACCATCCCTCCAAGCCGCTGCTCGTCCTGGCCGCCTGCGCGGGTCCGCCGCCGGACTACACCGCCCCGCTGGGCGGCGACCCCGACCGACCCAATGGCATTGCCGACAAGGTCTTCACGTTCTTCAACGAGGGCAGTGACGAGCCGGTACGCCTGGTCACGCTGCCGGCCGAAGACGACACGGAGGGCACGGCCAAGACGAAGATCGACACCCATTGGGGCGTCATGGCTCGCCGGGACCACCCGCTCGACTGGTTGCGTCCGGCCGCTCTGCCCGTCATGGCCGCGGCAACCGCGGGCATCCTCCTGGCCCCGCACTACCTCTGGCCCACTCCGCCTCCGGCGCCTCCCTCATGCATCACTGTCAGGACCGGTGAGCGCGTGGGCATCACCGACGGCAGGCAATGTGATCTGGCCGTACAGGGAGACCACGGAAGGGAACTGCGGGACCTGGAGAACCAGGTCGCGAAGGAGAACGCCCAGATCCCGGACGGGCGTTACCGCACCCTGGTCTTCCTCGCGCCCCTGAGTCTGCAGAACGGCGTGTACGACGACCCGCCGATCGGCCTGCAGATCCTGCGCGGCGTCATCGCCCAACAGCACAAGCTCAACACCGGGGTCCGCCAGAACAAGATGCCGATCCGCCTGCTCATCGCCAACACCGGCCAATATTTCCAGTACGGCGCACACAGCGCCGCAGTACCGAAGGACCCGGACGTCGCACAGATGATCATAAGCCGTCAGCGGCAAGACCACATCGCCGCGGTCATCGGCATCACCCAGAGCCGTCCCGAGTCGCTGAACACGGTTCGGGAACTCGACCAGGCCGGCATCCCGGTCATCGCGAACGGTGTGTCCGGCAGCACCATGGTCGGTCCCGACTCGCCGCAGCGGTACTTCCAGATCTCCGCGCCCGACGGGCGAATCGCGCCGGTCCTCGCCGACTTCATCCGCCACTCTCCCGCGGTCCGTGGACTCACCAGCGGCACACCGCACGCCGTCGTCGTGTACGACCCGACCGACACGGCCTTCAGTACCGACCTCAAGAACCTGTTTGTCGCCGCCTACCGCCAACACGGAGGTATCGACGAGATCAAGTACAGCGAGAAGCCCGGGGCGACCACGCCGGAGAACATCGCGAGCGAGGTGTGCAACAAGGTTGCTGCGACGCACGGGATCGTGGTCTACCTCGCCCGATCCGGTGTACTTCCCAGCCTCCTCAACGCGATGCAGAGTGCGGGCGGTCAGTGCCAGCCCCCGGAAGGCACGACCATCCCGATGATCACCGAAAGCTCCCCCATCGACTTCCAGCTTCATCCCGAACAAACGGCGCACGCCTACCCGTACATGACGCTCTTCTACGAGACGACGAACGCCCCCACCCCGGACTCCCGGGATCCCTATGCCCAGTTCGCCCAGGCCTTCGCCGCCGTCTTCGGCGGACGCAGCGCGGATGCGGACGCCGCCGGCGGCTTCGACACCGTGGGTGTCGTCAGCAAGGTCATCGAGGACCTGCTGCCGGCTTCCGACGACGTCCAGCCCAACGACATCTACCTGTGGCTCACCGCCCACGGCGTGTCCCAGTACCCCGGCGCTTCCGGCGTCCTGCAACTGGACGGCAAGAACAAATACCCGCCCGACAAGGCAGTGTTCATCCGTGAGATCGCCCAACCGAGCGGAACCACGACCACACTGCTCAGCTGCGGAGTCCTGCCCGACCGGCAGAACCCCGCGAAATGGGGCACTCCCCCCGACACCTTCCCCTGCCCCAGGGACGACACCGCGGCGACCTCCCCATGAGAGGTTCCTGGTTCAGTTCGGCTGAGCATGCCTCCCCACAGACGGGACAGGAGGCGCGTGATCAGGCGGGAGACGTGCCTCTTGAAACGTCCCAGGCGTTCGCAGATCTCCTTGCGTTCGTCGAGCGGGTCCTCACTGTCAGCCGAGGGTATTCTCCGTGAGTGCGCCGGTGAACCTAGATGTTGATCCAGCCTTCGACATCCGCTCTTCGTGACGAGGTCATGCGGCGGAGCCGACGTTGGTGACGTACTCGTACTGGCCCCACTGCGAGCCGAGATCGACGACCTGGTCGACCCACGCCTCGTCGAGCTCCTGATCGTCGCCGGCCGCCCAGACGGCGACGATGCGGTCCCAGCGGCGCACGTTCATGGTGCGAAACCCCACCACGCGCTGACAGGGCCGGTCCACACCGGACTGGGTGATGGGGTGGATCTCCACGCGGGTGCCGCGCCCGGCGCGGTTGAGGCGGGCGAGCAGGGTAGCGGGCGACGTTCTCCCGCCGCACCATGCGGTACGCCTGCTCGATCCGCTCCAGGTTGCGCCGCGAGGGCGTGCGCTGGCCCTCCAGCCAGGCGCGCAGGGTGCGGTCGGTGACCGCAGGCCGGCAGCGCGGGCGGCGGCGCGCGCGTGGTCGGTGCGGGTGAGACGTAGGGCAAGCGGCATGAGTGTTCGCCGGGAGACTGTCTTTAAACGGTCCTTGGATGGCAGGATTCCTCATGGCGCTCAGCGTCGTCCTCGTTCACGACGACCCCAGGGGGCTGTCCATGGCCAAGCGCACCGCGAACAGGGGCAGCAGCAGACCCGTTCGGCTGTCCGCCAACCGGCTGCGGAAGGGGTGGCCCGGCCCCGCCGGCACCCAGGTACGGCTCGCCACAGCGGCGGACACGGACACCATCGACACGCTGCTGGACATGGCTGGGGTCCGGCTCATCCCTTCTCTGCGGTCCGCCCTCGAGCAGGGCACGGCAGGCGCTGCCCTGCTGAACGGCTTGGACAGCACCACCAAGACGTTCTTCGAGGACTTTGCGCACCGTACGATCGGGCATTCGCTGGCCGACTCGATTGCCAGCGTCAGCCTGACTCTCGTGGCCGCCGACGAGCAGCACCGGCCGATCGGCGCTCTGTGCGTCACCGCCCCCAAAACCATCATCGAACAGGCGCTGGAACACAGGTACCACATGGAGGCGCTGACCCTGAGCGTGATCATCGGCAAGGTGCACGGCCTGGCGGTGACCGAGGAAGCCCGCGGCCAGGGCCTTGCCAGCTTCCTGCTGAAACGCGCCTGGCAGGTCTACGACCAGCTCGACTACTTCCTGCTGTACGGGTCCTTTGAGACGGACCGGAAGCTATCCGCCTTCTACAAGGGCTGCGGATACACCGTGCACGCCCCCGGTAAGGGGCTCCTTCTCGAACGCATCGGGCTACCCCTCGAGATCCACGCGCGCCCCGACCAGTGTCTATTCAGCCGCTGGCGGCCGCTGCTGGCCTAATCCACATGCAGCTGGGCCCCAACGCCGAACTGCCGGGCTGGCCCTCACTGGTCGCGGCTGTCGAAGGGCGGGATGAACGACGAGTCACGGCCAGCGATGTCTACCACCTCGCGCAGCGCCTTCTCAGCCGCAGGTAGAGGTCTGCGGAACATCAAAGGTCGTCGGCGGCAGGCCTGCGTTACCTGTTCTCGATCCACCAGATGAGGAGAGAGACGACTCCTGCGCCCAAAGCGCTACATCTCGGCGTCGCCTGAATCCTGGTTCTGGATCACTTTCCGTGCCGGAGCCACGGAGAGTCACCACGGCCACGATCATGAACGGCCGTGGGTGATGTGTTCCTCCAGGACCTGTGGTTCCACCAGGCCAAAGACGTTGTGATTGAAAAGGCAGTAATCGATGGTGGGTTGGTGCTCGTGCAGGCCCGTGCATCGGATGAGCAGGCCGCGTGTCATGCCTGCGGGACGCCGTCGGGCCGGGTGCACAGCCGATACGTACGCCGCCTCGCCGACACCGCGGCCGCCGGGCGTCCCGTGGTGATCGAGTTAGGCCACCTGGCGATATGCCGCCTCATGACAGCCGCCAGGTCGCGAAATACCATCCCCCGTCAGGCGCAAGCTACAGCCACAGGCCGACCACCAACAGGAACATGGCTTTCCTGGCCTGCGCCCACTGCCACACCCTCACTGACGCGAAGCCGACACATCGCACCCCGCACCACCTTCCTGACGCCCCGTCAGTAGCGGATGAGGGATAAGGGACCCCCACCGAGCGGAATGTGTCAACCCGAAACACAAACCAGCCCTAAACACGAAACGTCCCCGGAATAAAATCCGCTCCGACACGGCAGCTGTAAGTCTTGATCGTTGAGGTGACTGCGCAGGTCGGCGGGGTGGCTGCGGGCATGGGAACGGCCACCGCGATCATGATCGTTTGTGAGGACGGAACAGAACGTGGTGGCCTTGCAGGCCACGATAGCCGGGCAGGCGTGGGCGTCGGCGTTCGGGGCGCTGATGGCCGAGGTGGCCGGGTGCTTTCCGCGGCGGGACTCGCGGCTGCTGGCGCGGGGGATGACGCAGGCGATGCTGATGGAGCTGGAACGGCGCAATTGCTGGACGCTCGCCGAGGCGCTGGGGCACGAGGGACCGCACCGGCTGCAGCACTTCCTCTCGCGTGGCGCGTGGGACCATGACCTGGCCCGCGACCGGCTCGCCGTGTGGACGGCGGGCGAACTCGCTGATGACCAGGCGGTGTTGGTCATCGACGAGACCGGGGACGAGAAGTCCTCCACCGACTGCGTGGGTGCCGCCCACCAGTACTCCGGGGCGCTCGGCGGTATCGGTCTGTGCCAGGTCGCCGTGCACCTGGCCTACGCTTCCCGATGCGGGCATGCCCTGATCGACCGGGAGTTGTACCTGCCGGCCGGCTGGGCCGAGGACGAGGAGCGCCGGCTGCTGCGGCACGTGCCGGACGAGACCGGTTTCGCCACCAAGCCGCAGCTGGCCGCCGTCATGCTCCGGCGAGCCCGCACCCTGGGTATACCGGCCCGCTGGTTCGCCGGAGACGAGGTCTACGGCAGCCTGGAGCTGCGCCGCACCGCCCGCTCACTCGGCTTCGACTACGCCCTGGCCGTCAAGGCCGACCACCGCGTCACCACCGGTGCGGGCCGGTTCACCGTCGCCGCGCTGGCCGCCAGGGTCCCGGCCCGCTCCTGGATGCGGATGCGCACCGGGCACGGCCTGAAGGGCGACCGGCACTACGACTGGGCCCTGATCGACGTACGCGCCGACGACACCCCTACCGGGGACAGCGGGCACAGCGGCGGGCAGGCCGTCGTGGTCGTGCGCCGCCACCGCTACACCCGCGAACTGTCCTTCTACCGCTGCCACTCCACCGCCCCCGTCAGCCTCGCCGACCTCGTGGACATCATCTGCACCAGATGGAAGATCGAGGAGGACTTCCAAGGCGCCAAGGGCCACGCCGGTCTCGACCAGGGCCAGGTCAGCTGCTGGACCTCCTGGATGCGCTGGAGCCTGATCAGCCTGCTGGCAGCCGCCGTCCTCGCCGTCACCCACGCCCGCAGCCGCGAGTTCGACACCGCCGACGCTGAACTCGTCCCCGCCAGCCCTCATGAGCTACTGACCGTCCTGCGCGTCACCGTCATCCCCGCACCCCGCCGCGACCTGGAGCACGTCCTGTTCTGGTCCGCCTGGCGCCGCCACCACCAGCACAAAGCCGCAGCCTGCCACCGGCTCTGGAACAACGTCACGGCACAAGCGACCAGTTGACCCAGCCATCGAGATCAAGACTTACAGCTGCCGTGTCTGAGTGCCGTGATAGCTGAGCTGGATGGAGAACACGAATTCACTGGCGGCGCTCGCGGGCGTCGCTCCGAGAACGCCCCCGGTACCCAGGGCGAGTGCCAGCGCACCTCCCACCATTCGCACAGCCCTGCTGGTTTTTGCGCGCACAGCCACCTCCATTGAGTAGATCACCAAAACCGATCCGGCACTGCGCCCATTCCGTGGGCGAGAGGCCGTAGTCGATACGGGCAATCACCTGGGAGCCGGTGAGGAGTTCGGGCGCTCAGTCAGTGCCGGGTTACATGCAGGACTTCCGGTCACCCGCTTAGCTCCGCTCCCACAGGAACGATGGAGCCCTCGGCAACCACCAGCGACGATTTACGCGCAGTAGGTCCTCCACCAAGCCGCCCAAATCGTCCCACGCCCCCGGACGTATCATAGGCGAGGTAGTCGACACGTCCCGTGGTACGGCCCGACTGGCACTGGGCATCCGCGTCGAGCTGCGCGTTAATCACTGCCACGTCGCGGGACCCAGCTCCTCTACTGCCGCCCACGACCACCGCACCCGACGGCAAGCTACCTTGCGGCGCGGCGAACGCAGCGCCATTCGTTGCAAACAGCGAGCCGCCAATGATGGCAGCCACCACCAGACCCTTTACCGCTAGATTTGTCATGACTGACACTCCTTTTCAGACCTGCTCACTCGATCTTGAAAGCCGGGATCTTGCGGGCGAGGGGCAACCATGGAAAGCCTTCCGGCCTCCTCACTGAGGAAACTCACCCCCCTAGCCGGGACCAGTTTTCCCATCCGGGCGGCTGACGATAGAGGCATCCGACCCGGACCAACCTCACAGGCCTTCCGCAGAGTTGCGGCGGAACATCCGGCGAATTCGCCGGATACTGCGAACTTCGCAGTATCCGGCGCGTGTCGCTCTGACACGGCAGCTGTAAGTCTTGATCGTCTGGCTCCGGTCATGTGGCCGCCGCGGTGATGTTGTTCCATCGGCGGTGGGCCTCAGTGGCCTGGTGCTGGTGGTGACGGCGCCAGGCGGACCAGTGCAGGACGTGCCCGAGGTCGCGGCGGGGCGTGGGGAGTGCGGTGATCCGCAGGACGGCCAGGAGTTCGCGGCCGCTGGCCGGGGCGAGTTGAAGGCCGTGTTCGGTTCCGTCGGCGGTGCGGGTGGCAGCGTGGGTGACGGCGAGGACGGCGGCGGCGAACAGGCTGATCAGGCTCCAGCGCATCCAGGAGGTCCAGCAGGTCACCTGGCCCTGGTCGAGTCCGGCCAGGCCCTTCGCGCCTTGGAAATCCTCCTCGATCTTCCAGCGGGTGCAGATGACGTTCACGAGGGCCGCGAGGCTGACGGGGGTGGTGGAGTGGCAGCGGTAGAAGGACAGTTCGCGGGTGTAACGGTGGCGGCGCACGACGAGGAACGCGTGTCCGGCCTCGTCCCGGCCTGCGGGGGCATCGTCGGCCAGGACGTCGATCAGGGCCCAGTCGTAGTGGCGGTCGCCCTTGGTGCCGTTGCCCGTACGTCGTCGCATCCAGGCCCTGGCCGGCACCTTCGCCGCCAGCTCAGTAGCGCTGAAGCGGCCCACGGCAGTGCTCGCGCGATGGTCGGCCTTGACCGCCAGGGCGTAGTCGAAGCCCAGCGTGCGGGCGGTGCGGCGCAACTCCAGGCTGCCGTAGACCTCGTCGCCGGTGAACCAGCGGGCCAGAAGGCCGAGCTGACGGGCGCGGTGCAGCATGGCGGCGGCCAGCTGAGGCTTGGTGGCGAAGGTGACCTCGTCGGGCACGTGCCGCAGCAGCCTGCGCTCCTCGTCTTCGGCCCAGGCGGCGGGCAGGTAGAGCTCGCGGTCGATCAGGGCGTGACCGTGCGGCGAAGCGTAGGTGAGATGGACGGCGACCTGGCACAGACCCACCCCGCCAAGAGCGCCGGAGTACTGGTGGGAGGCTCCCACGCAGTCGGTGGAGGACTCCTCGTCGCCCGTTTCGTCGACGATCAACACGGCTTCGTTGTCGGCGAGTTCGGCCGCGGCCCAGGCGGCGAGACGGTCTCGGGCCTGGTCATGGTTCCAGGCGCCGCGCGAGAGGAAGTGCTGCAGGCGGTGCGGCCCGTCGTGCCCGAGCGCCTCGGCGATGGTCCAGCAGTTGCGCCGCTCCAGCTCCATCAGCATGCCCTGCGTCATCGCCCGGCCCAGCATCCGTGAGTCCCGGCGCGGGAAGCAGACGGCCACCGCCGCCATCAGCGACCCAAACGCCGTCGTCCAGACCCGCTCGGCTATCGTGGCCTCCACGGCCACCTGATTCTTGATCGTCTTCACACACGTCAATGATCACGGTGGCCGTTCCCGTGTCCGCAGCCACCCCTACCCTGACCTGCACGAACGCCTCAATGATCAAGACTTACAGCTGCCGTGACTGACCTCCGGGCACTCACCCCACCATGCAGTAGTCCATGCGGTATTTACGTGCCGTCCGTCGTGTCAAAGCACTCCCAATAAGCAACCCACTTCCCCTGCGTGCCAGTTTGCCCGCTGTCCCCATCCTGCTCGATTGAAAGTGTCCTTGCATCGTAGGCCCGGCACGCGTCCCAGCCAGCGGCCGGGCGCTCGACATCTGCCTTTGTATCGCCATAGACCGCCACTTGGGCAATCACCTGAGCGTGAGCTGGACTAGAGAGGGCCAGGTTTCCGGCCAAAACTGCAGCCGTACCAGCAAGGGTGAGTGCAAGGCTGAATACTTGACGGTGGCTCATCCCGGATGAACTAGAAAAGGGTAGATGTTGCGAAAGGTTCATGTTGTACTCCCGTCTCTTTTTGATTGATTACAAGGTTCGCAGCCTGTTCAGATCGGATTAAGAGCGCTGTAAAGATCGGGGCGGCGATCCTAGAGAGATGTAGGTATTCACCTCCCCGAATACGCCTCGTATTCAACATGAACAGGCTCTCTCCTCATTGAGGGATATAAATCCCTCACGCCGAGGCGCAGTCTCGGTAGGGTCAGATGCCATATGTGGCACGAGTCACATACATCGATTCGTCAGCGATCGCGATTGTTTGATGAGGTTGGTGGTTCGCCCCGAACCCGCCTCGTCACCCGGACCATCACCCTGCACCTACTCAGGCCACCCCGAACTTGTGGCCATGGACCCCTGCTTCGTGCCTGCATGTGAAGTCATCGCGCGCACGACCATCAGGCCTTCGTCGTAGGCGCGGTGGGCCTTCCACCACAGGTTGGCGAAGGCCTGGGTGCGGATTAGGTGCATCCAGTCGGTGCGGTACAGCTCCCGGTTGTAGTTCGACTCCCCTGCGATGTGCCGTCTTCGTGGCAGTGAGCCAGTTGGGGATGTACCGACTCATGACAGCCGCGAGGTCGCGAAGTACCGCCGCTCTGTCAGGGGCAAGCGCCAGCCACGGGACCGACGACCAGCAAGAACAACGGTTCCCCACTCCGTGACTGACACGCTCTCGCTGACACGAAGCCGACACATCGCAGAGAGGAGATCAAGAAGGGGGCGTTTGTGGATAACGCCCGGCGAAGGGCCGCCAAGCTGAGGCCGGAACGCCGTGATGCTCTGAATGAGTTAGGCATGCGCTGGTGAGCGTGACCT
>NZ_JBEXPK010000106.1:0-20771 GCF_040612015.1 Streptomyces sp. NPDC006476
GCTACGAGCGCAAAGCCGAGCACTTCCTGGCCTTCACCAGCATCGCCTGCACCCTCATCTGCTACCGGAGACTCACCAAATGAGATGACGTCTTATGCGGTCGTGGCACTGGTAGCCGAACCCGTGCTGCAGGTAGTAGCGGGGCGGCTCGTCCAGTTGCTCGACGACGATGGCACGATCGTTGATCTCAACGGGGCCGGTGGCGCCGAGGGCGCGGGCTTCCCGAGTGACCTCGGCCAGGTCGGGTTTGCCCCACGCTTGGGCGCACCGGGCGATCTGCTCGGGCGGGCAGATGTCGCACAGTTCCCGCACCCCGTAGTGGCCGTTGTAGTCGGCCTCCCCGTGGGCGTAGGCGACGCCGCAGCTCGTCTTGCGGAACAGAGTTCCCCACGACTGGCCACCGGGGGTCTGACCTGCCTCAAAGGCTTGCAGGATCCGCTGCTCGGCCAGTTCCGGCATGATCTTGCGGCGGGCGGTGTCTTCGTATGGCTCGGGCAGGCCGTTGGCGGCGTAGTAGGCCTTGATCTCCTTACGGAAGAACAGGCCGGTGAAGACGGTGGCGTGTGCGTGCAGGGACAGTTCGCGGGCCTGCTCGATGTGGTCGTCGGAGTCGTTGAGTCCGGGCACGATCGGCCGCCAGTACAGGACGGTGCGGTAGTGCTCGGCGTGTTCGTGCAGCATGCGCAGGCTGTCCGCCGCGTACGCAGAGTTCACGGGTTCGATGGCCGGGTTGTCGATGCCGGAGTGGGTGACCAGGATCGTCAGCCGCAGGTTGCGGAAGGAGTTGAGGACGGCGCAGTCCTCGGCGCTGACTCGCCAGCGGGTGATGACCAGCGGTTGGTCAGGCCTCGGTCATCGAGGTCCTGCAGCACGGCGAACAGGTGTGGTTTGACCACCGGCAGCATCGAGTCCGTGGCCCTGTTGAACAGTTGTATCGGCGTCTTGTGGGCCCGGAAGTAGGGGTGTGCGATGAGGGCGTTGACGGCGTCGTCGTCGCTCATCAGACGCTTGGGGGTCTTCGTGGCGAAGTTGTCGAACAGATGGCGCACGCAGTAGGCGCACTCCAGCGGGCAGCCGACGATGTGGTTCAGCGACAGGCCGGACTTGCGGTATTCGATGACGTCGGCCAGTTCGGGCTTCAGTGCGCCGATCTGCTCAGGTGTCAGCAGGGGCAGTCGGCGGCGCGGGACGGCGGGAGCGGTCACAGCATCCTCCAGGTGGTCAGCGGCGGTTGGTGGGCGTGGACTGGCGCGGCGCACCATTGGCGGCGCTCAGCAGCGGATGGCGGGCGGCGCCGTACCAGGTGCCGAAGTCGCGGCGGGCGGCGGCCGCGTCGTCGGAGGTGTGCACGAGGTTGTGCACGAGGCGCTTCTCGGCGAGGGCGCGGGTGAGGCTGTCGTTGCCGAAATCGCCACGGATGGTGCCGCGTGCGGCCCGGATGGGGTCGAAGTGGCCGATCAGCTGACGCAGCTGTGCGTGGATGCCCGGCTGCCCGTAGGCGAGTGCGACGGTGACGGTCTTGCCGGTGTACGCGTCGTCCAGGCAGGCCGGGATGTCGCGGTCGGTGAAGTGGTCCGCGTCGACGAGCAGATCCCAGTAGTGCACGTCGATCTGCCAGCGCTGCACGATGATGTCGCGGCGGGTGGCGATGGTGATACCGCAGGCTTCGATGCGCTTGAGCACGCCGTCGACCAAGTCCCGCTCGACGGCGTCCGGCTTGCACAAGATCACCGAGCACCGGTCAAAGTCGGAGACGTTAAGGCGGCGACCGGGCCCGTACCAGGTGCCGTACTCCCGATGGGCACTGGCCGGATCATCGCTCGTGTGGACGAGGTTGCGCACCAGGCGCTTCTCGGCGTTGGCGGCAATGAAGCTGTCGTCGCCCAGGTCGCCGCGGATCGTGCCGGCCGCGGAGCGGGTCGGGTCGGTGTCGCCGATGAGCCGGCGCAGTCGGGCGTGGATACCGGGTGCGCCGTGGGCCAGGGCCAGAGTGACGGGCCGCCCAGTGAACGCGGCGTCGATGGCGGCCGGCAGGTTGGGCAAGGCGCGGCGTCCGGTGTCGGCCAGGAGATCCCGGTAGACGACGTGCGGCTGCCACGGCTCGGCGATCAGGTCCAGGCGGCCCGAAACGGCGAAGCCTGCCCCTCTGATCCTTTCCAGGACCTGGTCGACCAGGCCGCGTGCCACCGCGTCCGGCTTGCACAGGATGACCGCCCAGCGCTCGAAGTCGACACCCGTGACCACGGCGCCGCTCAACGGCTGACTGCCGCTCACCGGACATCCCCGATCGAAGCCGCGGCGCACGCCGGCCACTTACGTTCCATCAGCCAGCGCAGACCAGGATGCAGCGCGGCCAGGAGAGTAGCGTCGACGACCGTGCGCTGGTCGTGCTGGAGCTGCCGGTGCAGCTCGAACAGCATCACCACCTGCTGCCAGTACGGCTCAAGCGTGAGGTCCAGGATGTGCTCGATGCTGTAGCGGAGTTCGTTGGTACGCAGGGCCTCTTCGTGCTCCAGGACCTGCGCGATGGTCGCCCCCTCGGTGTTTGCCGGCATCGCCGGGAATCTGAAGGAGGAGGGGATGGCCGGGCGGGAGGCGGCCTCGTCCAGGACGCGCTTGACGCGCTCGGCGTTGGCATCGTTGACGTGAGCGGACCCGATCGTATGGGTGTACGTGCCCAACTTCAGGCCAAGTTGGATGGCCGCGTATTCCTGGATCATCGTGAAGGAGAAGACGTCGGACAGCAGGCCACAGTCGAGATCGTTCGCCCGCATGTTGCACACCATGTGCAGATGCCCGTCACGCGGCAGCAGGTGCAGGCCGGCCAGGCACGCCACGTCGGGGTTCGCGCGGTCCCTGAGTTCCTTCGCCGAGAACACCGGTAGATAGCCGCGCTTGCTGTCGGGCTCGTTGAGCAGCAGTTCCACCACTTGGTCGAACCGCGACTGCCCGGCGCCGCGGGCGGGGCTGAACAAAGTGTAGCCGTACGCGGATCCACCGAGCCGGATTCCGTCAGCGCTGCTGGCACGCATGGAGGGGGCGTAGTAGCCGATCATCTCCACATCCCGGCGGCCAGCCAGTTACCACAGGGCCTCGGCGAACTGAAATACCGGGTTCGCCTTCCGTTCGGCCAGGTAGGGCAGCCGTTGCCTTGGATCAGCGAGCCGGAAGGAGACTCCGATCACTTCCCGGGCGGCGTTGCCGCGCGCATCGATGCGGTGTTCGGGCTGCTCGGTGGCGAGTCGCAGCAGGTCAACATAGGCACCTTCGACGCTGTCAAAGATCGGCGGTGTGAGCAAGACGCACTCCAGATCGAGGGAACAGGTGGGTGGCGCGTGGGATCCCGGCCCCCGCACTGGCCCTACGCGGCCTGGGGCCCTGGCATGGCGAGTGCGGGGGCTGGGAGTGGTCCTCGTTCCCCGGGTCACCGTCCAATCCGGGGAACGAGGTGCCTGGCCCTGCCGCCGGGGAGGGGAGTGGTCACCCGGCGGCAGGGAGTTTCATCGGATCCCGCGCTGGCGCTCGAGGTTGGTGACGTGGCGTCGGTGGACGTGGAGTTCGGCTTTGGCAGCGTGGGTGTAGTGGCGGACGACGTCTTTGCCGAGCAGGAGGTGGGCGACGGTGCTGTGCTCGAAGTAGGCGAGTGCTTCGGCAAGGTCCGGATACACGGGGATGGAGCCCCGGTCCTGGTAGGCGTCGCTGTTGCGGGCCGGCCGCGGCATCAGCTTTTCCTCGATGCCGTGGGCCATCGCCGCCGCGTAGGCGGCGAGGGTGAGGTAGGCGTTGGCGTCGGCGCCGGCCAGTCGCACCTCGAGGTGGGTGCCTGCGCCGTGGCCGGTGACGCGGACGGCGCAGCCGCGGTTATCGAAGCCCCAGTTGTAGCGGGTGGGGGCGAAGGAGTGGGGCCGGTAGCGCTTGTAGGAGTTGACGGTGGGGGCATACAGCGGCGCCAGGTGGGGGAGTGCGGAGATCAGCCCGGCCACGGCGTGTGCCATCACCAGCGGCAGGTCCTCTTTCCGCCGGTGGGCGAAGACGGGCTGGTGGTCCTCGTTCCACAGGGACAGGTGCAGGTGCAGGCCGCTTGCGACCCCGGTCTCGGGCGCGGCCATGAACACAGGTGTCATGCCGTACCGGGCGGCGACTTGGGCGGTGATGTGCCGGAAGACGGCGTAGTGGTCGCAGGCGGCGAGGGCGTCACCGTAGGCGAACGTCACCTCGCACTGGCCCGCAGCCCCCTCGGTCTTGAAGGCCTCGTACCCGATCCCGGCATCGGTCAGCGCCTCACCCAGGTGGTGGAAGAAGTCACTGATCTCGGGTGGCTGCTGCAGGGCGTAGTCCAGGTTCGCTGTCCAGGCTGGGGCGCGGCCGTCCGGCCCGTCTTTGTACAGGACGAACTCGGCCTCGACGCCGGCCTTCATCTCGTATCCCAGGTGGCGCAGACGCCCCAGGTGCGTTGTCAGCACCTGTCGGGGCGCCACCTCGACGGGGGTGCCGTCGTCGTGGACGGGGGTGCCGAAGACGAGGGTGGTGCCGGGCCGGTGCGGCAGCATACGGACCTGGTCCAGGTCGGGGATGACAAGGAAGTCCCCGAACCCTTGGTCCCAGCCTGTGAAGTCGAACGTGTCCAGGGGCGTCATGTCGATGTCGGTGGCCAGGATGTAGGAGCACATCTCCGCCCCGCCGGTCATCCGCTCCAGGAAGACGTCAGGGTTGAAGAGTTTGCCCACGAGCCGGCCGTGCAGGTCGGGCACGGCCAGCATGATGCTGGTGACGGCCCGGTCTTTGAGCAGCCGCCGCAGGGAGTTGCGGTTGACCGGTCCGGTGGGCCACGGTGCCGAAGTGGGGTCGGTGGTGGCGTTCATCAGAAACCTTCGCTGAGGAGGGCTTCGCCGGGCTGGGCGGTCGCGGCGGCGGTGAGCTGGTAGGCCCGTTTGCCGCGGGTGATCCAGGTCACCCACGCGAGCAGCAGCGCCACGAGCAGGGTGAGGCCGGCGTAGTTGAAGGACTCGGTGGTGATCGGTGTGGACTGTGGCAGGCAGAACACCACGGTGATGACCACGACGTAGGTGACCGCGACGTATCCGATCGGGCGGCGCCAGCGGCCCAGACTCCACCGGCCCGGCTGGTAGGCGCGGCCTTTGCGCAGGGCGAGGAAGACGGGGATGCCGTAGGCCGGGGTCATGCCGACGGCGTTGATGGCGGTGATCGCGCCGTAGGCGGCCGGAGACCACAGTGCCGGCAGGGCGAGGATGAACGGCACGACGATGACGAACCACACCGCCCTCGTGGGGGTCCTCGTGCGGTCGTTGACGAGGCGCCAGCTCTGCCAGCCGGGTAGGGCGCGGCTGCGGGAGAAGGCGTAGACCATGCGGCTGGCGGCGGCGACCTCGGCGTTGCCGCAGAACAGCATCGCGACGATGACGATTAGGAGCAGTGCCTTTGCTCCGCTCGCGCCGAGGACGTCGAGGAAGATCTGCGCGGGCGGCACACCCGTCGCCGTGTTCTGCGTGGCCGTGTAGTTCTGCATGGCGAACAGCAGTCCGGCCAGGAGCACGAACCCGGCCGCCCAGGACACCCAGATGGAGCGGACGATGCCGCGGGGGGCGGATGTCTGGGCGTCGGTGGTTTCCTCCGCGACGTGGGCGGAGGCGTCGTAGCCGCAGAACGTGTACCCGGAGATAAGGCTTCCGACAAGCGCGACGTAGAAGGGGCTGGAGAAGCCGGTGTCGTTGTGGAAGTGGGTGAAGACGAAGCTCAGTGACTGGTGCTGGGCCGGGGCGATGGTCAGGGCGCCGACGATGACGGCGACACCGACCAGCTGCCACCACACTGATATGGAGTTCAGCACGGTCACCAGGCGCACCCCGGCGGAGTTGAGCAGGCCGTGCAGGAGCAGGATGCACCCGAAGATGAGCATGATGGTGGTGTCGGTGGGGGTGATGCCCCACTGCATCTGTACGAACGCTCCGGCGAAGGCGGCGGCTCCGTAGTCGATGCCGGCGATCGCGCCGAGCAGGCCGAGCAGGTTCAGCCAGCCGGTCACCCAGCCCCAGCGGCGCCCGCCGAGCTTGTCGGCCATGAAGTACGGGCCGCCCGAGGTCGGGTAGGCGGAGACGACATCGGCGAGGGACAGCCCGACCAGCAGCGTCATGAAGCCGATGACGGCCCAGCTGCCGAGCATGACCACAGGGCCGCCGTGGCCCAGGCCGAACCCGAACAGACTCATGCCGCCGGCCAGGATGCAGATGACCGAGAAGCTGATCGCGAAGTTCCCGAAGGCGCCCATCTTGCGGGACAGTTCGGGCTTGATGCCGAGCTCTGCGAGGAAAGCATCGTCAGAGCTCGCGGGGTCAACCGTGCCGGCTCTTCTGTGAGACACCAGTAATCCTTCGAAAAGGGGGAGGAGGTTACGGGGACAGTTCAGGGCGTTGATCACGCTGTGCAGGCGGGGCCCGGCAGCGCATCGAGACGCCCTGGCTAGCGCAGGACGGATGCACGGATGCGGAGGAACTCGTCCCTCCAGTCGGCGGAGCGGTCGAGGCTGGCGTTGATGTCCTGCCACGGCTGCGGCGTGACGTAGGGGCCCATCGCCCGGAACACGAAGGCTGCGCGGTCGTTCTCGCCGCAGGCCACAAGGGCGTGCGCGAGGTGGCTGAGGTCCGACAGCGGCTGCCACGGGTATTCCACCGGGGCGATGTTGGCGAACCAGTCGTCGTACGCCTTGCACGCGTAGTGGCGGACCTGGGCCGTCTGCCAGAAGGTGAGTGCGCCGTTTTGACCATCTTTGTGACGTTTGCGGTATATATCCATGAGTCCGTAGAGGGGCAGGATCTGTAACTGGGGATTGAGCGGCGTGCCCATCGCGACAAGCCAGCACGAGTAGTTCATCGCGGCCCCGGGTTCGCGTGAGCGATTGTGGAACCACTCCCGCATGCGGTGATGGCCCTCTCGGTTTCCGGGGTGTCTTTGGTTGATCTCTGCGAGGAGCGGCCAGGGACCCCGGTGATGCATCGCTGGATCTCTCGACGCGTCCCAGGGCATCCCACGCTCGTGGGCGTGGGGGTCGAAGTGGTGCGGTGCAAAGGGGAGCTGTGTCAGTTTGAGTAGATCCACCCACGGCACGGGGCATGCCGGCCAGAGAACTCTCGCCTGGTAGAGAGCTTGCCGGGCCAGTCCGGCTGCTCGTGCCACCACCTGCTGGCTCTGGCCGCCGCGATACGCGGCGAGCGCTGCACGTGTGAGGACGCGGCCCCACATCATGGCGGCGTCGGAGCTGTTGGGTTCTTCGTCGCGCCAGGTCTTGAAGACGCCCGGCTCGCCCGCGCCGGCTGCTAGGAGCTGGCTGCGGATGGTGCGTAAAGCCCAGTTGGGGCCGGTGCGGGCCAGCAGGTCACGGGCGGAGAGGTACCGACCCATCTTCAGATCCTCCAGCGCGGCACGCAGGTCCGTATCGGCGCCAACCGGACTGACGATGAGAGGCGCGTCGGGAGAGGCCGCGCCCCGTTTCAACTGAGGGGTGAACGGGGCCGCGGTAGTCGTTAACGAGTCGGGCATAGCGGGCCTCGGCGTTGGGGGATGTATAGGGGGTGGTCTCGACTGGCTGCTATTGGCCCCAGTCCTTGGGCATGACGACCTGCACGGTCTTCCCGATGGGCTCGCCAGCGTCGTCATAGTTGATGCGCCACGCGACCCGTGCGCGGTAGTGGTGCACCCACCACAGACCGCGGGGCTTCCCGCGCGCCTCCCGCCGGGTGCTCAACTCCTCAAAGCCGGGGAAGTCGGGAAGGCCGTCCGTCACCTCGATGATCAAAACGTCGGAGTCCTGCGGGCACACGAGACGGAGCCCGACGACGTTCCCTGGGAGGGGCTTCGCGTGGACGACAGCGTTGTCCGTGAGCATGGCGCACACGCGGGCGGCTGCGTCGATGTTGCCGGGCCAGCGCGCGGCAGTGAGGCGGGGGCGGACCCGAATCCTGGTGTTGCCGCCGATCCACTGCTCAGCGGTCATGGAGCCTTCCCACTTAAATCTCGGCTCCTCGTCGACCCGCACGAATTCAGGTGGTGCGGTGGCCTGGATCGCAGCTGCGTCGGCCGGAGCGGCAAAGGTGGATTGCTGCGCTTGCGGGTTCACAAGGAAACTCCCTGGGTTCCGTGCTCGTGGTGCACTCTCAGCGAGGGTGTTGATCAGCGTGGACCTGCACGGGGTGCCAGCACCATGTCGGCGGCGTGCCGAACGCGTGGCCCGTCCGAGTGCCACGGGCCATCTGAGGGCCACTCAAGTGCCATCAGCCGCAGATGTGTTGAACTGGAAGGGATAGGCGGTATCCCCTTCGTGCGAAGGGATCGACGCACAGGCGGTCCGCTGGCTGACCACGGCTCGACCACTGGGGGGTCAACGTGAGTGAACATCCTCCGCAGACGCTGCTGAAACACATGTGCAATCAGCGCGGTCTGGACGTTCCCCAGATGGTCGAGCTGTTCGAGCAGACGGCCGACGAGGTGATCGGAAAGGGCACCAACAACCCGACCTGTAGCGAGCGGACGGCGAAACGATGGAGAGCCGGGGGCGTCAACCCCGCCTCCCTGTCTCCTGACACCCGTCGCGTCCTGGAGGCGATGTTCGGCCACCGGGTCGTCGACCTGTTTGCGCCCCCACCGCAACCCGATCCCCATGCACCCGCGTTCGACCTGGAGCACGAAATCGAAATGACCGCACGCGACGCTCACGAGGACGCCAGCGCCATGGCCGCAGCGTCCATCTCCGACACCAGCCTTGATCAACTCACCGACGACGTGATGACGCTCGCGCGCGAGTACGCATCCATCGCCCCCATCCAGGCCTTCCAGCGAGGCCGCGCACTACAGTCGCAACTCCAAGACCTGCGCGACCGCACCCAGGTACCGGCCCAGCAGCAGCGTCTGCTCGTCCTCCTCGGACAGACGATGGCGCTGCTCGCCGCATCGGCCTTCGACCTCGGCGCCTTCGACAGTGCGCGCCGCCTGGCCCGCTCTGCGGACCTCTACGGAGAAACCTCCCGCTTCGAGCCCCTGCGCGCATACAGCGACGGCATCTTGGCCTACATCGCCTACTTCACCGGCATGCCCTCCGAAGCGGTGGCCAAAGCCCGCCGTGCACAGACCTACGGTGGCCTCGGCGACGTGGCACGCCGACGTCTCCTCGCCATCGAAGCCCGCGCGCACGGCTACCAAGGGAACACCGAGTCGGCACACCGCGCCATCAGGCTGTCCGAGGAAGTAGACAGCGGCACCAGCGACGAACTACACGACGGCGTCGGCGGGGAGTTCGGGTTCACCGCCGAACGCCTCGCCATGTCCAGCAGTTCAACCGCGCTCCTGATCCATGACCCGGCCCAGGCCGAACGGTCAGCGCGCAAGGCCCTCGACCTGATCCGGCAGCGGCCAGCCGAGAAGCGCTCCGCCCACGTCCTCGGCGGCGCTGCTGCCGATCTCGCCATGGCGCGCCTGTTCGCCGGCGACGTCGAAGGCGCCGCCGAAGCGCTGCAACCCTTGTGGGACATCCCCGCCGACCAGCGCGTCACCGGCGTGCTCGCGAGGACAGGGCAGATCCAGCACTTCCTGACCCAACCGTCCTTCCGTGGCGCCGTACTGCCCGGTGAGTTGCGCAGCCGGGTGGAGGAATTCACCCGCACCGCGACCGCACACCAGCTCACCGGCCCGGCACTGTTGCAGCTGGAAGCCTGACTCAGCCCAGAGAAGCGAGAATCTTCGCTTCCTTCTCCGGATCAATCCCGTGTTCCGCCCACCGCGGGTGGTCCACGGGACGTCCATCGGCCGCCCACCACCGCCACGTGTCACGGACGGTGTCAATGATCGGCCGACAGTGCAGACCGGCCGCAACGGCACGGCTGGAGTCAACAGCCCACACCCCTGCGTGGGTTCGCCACAACGGCAACTCCGTCCACTGCTTGACACCCCGCTCGACCAGCACCGACGGGTCCACCCACACCGGGGCTCCAGCGCCGCCCGTCTCATCCAGGCAGGCCTCTACGAAGCCGCGGAAGCTGATGCCCTCGGGGTGGGTGACGTTGTACCCACCGCTGGCCGAACTCGCGGCCATAGACAGGGCAAAATCGGCGACATCGCGGACGTCCACCGGCTGGATGCGCTGCTCAGCCGGGGCCGGCGCGAGGATCCGGCCGCCGCGCTTGGCCCGCTCAAGCCACCAAGGCAACCGGCCAACATACTCACCAGGCCCCAGGATCACCCCCGGGCGCAGGAACACCCCTTCGTCGCCGAACGCTTCGGTGATGGCGCGCTCGCCACCTGCCTTCTGGAACCCGTACTGCGTGGGCGAACCGTCCGGCCCGGTGTAGCCGTACGACTCGTCGGCGTCTGGCGGGCATTCGAGGATCGGTGAGGCGTCGGTGAGCGGGTGGTGGGGCCACCCCTTGTACACGGACACGGTCGAGATGTGCACCCAGCGGCGCGCGGCCGGGCGCAGCGTGGTGGCGGCCGCCAACACGTCCCGCGGCGGGAGGTCCGAGCTCGACGTGTCGATGACGGCGTCCCACGGCCCGTGTTCGGCGAGGCGCTCAAGGTCGGCGCGCCTCGTACGGTCTCCGTGCACCGGCTCACCGCCGTTCACGTCGCGACCGGACCGGCCCCGGTTGAACGTGGTGACCTGCCACCCCCTCGCCAGCGCATTCTCCGCAATGTGCCTGCCCAGGAACCACGTTCCGCCCATGATCAGAATCCTCATGGAAAAGATCCTGCCGCGCGGCCCTGTGTGAGGGAAGTGCCCTTGATGTCGGTTAGTTTCCAGCACGCTTGGGGTTGTGAACGGACACAGTCCTTATCGGCGTCGGGCTGAGTCGGGATCAGCAGCCAAGCCCAGGACCCGGCCTGGTGCCACCGGAACAACTGGCTCCGCCTTCTCGGGCAGGCCAGCGTCCCGACTCAATCGATCTGAGAACGCCTCCAGCGCGTTAGAGGTCGTTTCCCGTTCCAAACGTTGCCCAGTTCTACGGACATGTGGATGTGAGCGACATTATCCTCGTTAATGGTGCGAATCCGACGTCCGCGGCTGGTGCTTCGAGGATGGGGACGGCCATCGTGCCATAGGTGGCGATGGCGGCCGCGCGGCCGCGGATGCGGGCGGTGGCGAGGACGAGTGTCGGGTCGCTCTTGGCGGCTTCCCGCAGCTGTGCCAGGTCCCATGCGGTCGGCTGGATCGCATCGTGCTCGCCATAGCCGTTGCCGGACGTGTCCGTCCCGCTGGCGCCGGTGCACTGTTGGCGAACCTTGGTGGCGGCCTGGTGGAAGGCGGCGTTCGGGGCCACGGTTGGAAGGCGTTCTTCGTGGGCCAGGTCGCCGGGGACGGCTGTGCGCTCGTCGTGGGCGGCTTTGCGGTGCAGGGCGGCGGCGATGACCCGGTGTGGGGCCCTCGGCCGCCAGCGGGGCACGCCGATGTCCTGGCCGAGGCGGTTGAGCCAGAGCACGATCTGCGGCTGGGTCCAGTCGCGGGCGACGAGGTCGAGCAGCACCCACGACAGTTCGTCGAGGGTGGCGCGCTGCACCCAGGTCACCAGGGGCCTTACCGAGCGGGCGAGTTGGCGGGCCCGCTCGATCCGCTCGCGGGTGATCGTGTAGCCGGTCACGGTCAGGCGGCGCCTTTTGCGTCGACGGCTCTGGCCTGCTGCCGTGCCCGCGGTAGATCTTCTTTCACCACCCACTACCTGAGCCTTTCGCTCCTTCTTCACCCACCGAAGGGAAGGGGTCCGCGTTGGTCCCGTCTTCCTCCCTCCGCCTTCGGTCCGGGCTGTCGGTGCCGGGCTGCGGCGGCCGGGGCGGAGGACCCGGGCCTGGTAGCCGGTGCCGGCCAGCTGGTTGCCCGCCCATGCGTCGTAGGCGGGCGGGATCGTCGCCGCGTACACGGTGGCCGTGGCCGCGTAGCCGGGCAGGCCGCGGCCACGCCGGACGTTGGCGTGGGAGCCGTGCGCGACCCAGGCGAGCCAGCCGGCGGTGCGCAGCAGTCTGATGTGGTCCGTCACCGCGGTGCGGCTCAGGCCGGTTCGCTGCATGACGTCCGTCAGCACGTAGCGTGCGTGCCCGGTGTCGAAGCCCATCCGGTCGACAATCACCATGGCGATGCGCCTGGTGGTGGCGGTGAACCCGGGGACAAGGCCCGCGCGGGCGGCCTCCTCCAATGCCCTCAGCCACGCGCGCGGGCCGGTGCGCCGGGACGCGGTGTGCGTGATCGTCTCGGCCGGATCAGGTGTCCAACGCCGGGTTGGACGGGGGGCGGGAGTCGCCGGGGCGGCGGGCGGTGCGGTCTGCCGCTGGTGCGGGGAATCAGGCTGACAGGAGACAAGGGCGTATTGCATACTCGGTTCCGACTCGTAGAAAACGCGAAGTGCCCTCTGACAAAGGGGACTCGCGTCGCGGTGGCCCGGCTGACAACCGGGGTTCTTCGCCGGGACACGGGGTGACGCCCGATCACCGGCGGTGGCAGGCGGCCGACGAGGTCAGGTGGTGACGCACCCGACGTCGGCCAGGGCGGGATGAGGATCCTGACAAGAGCCGGACCCGCCCAGACTGATCAACTCCCTCTCATCGCTCTCCTTCTCTGTGCGCTGTCCCGCCCGTGATCGGCGGGGTGACCGACGGCTGTTGCGCCGCCGGTGATGCGGGGTGATGTTCCTTTGCCGGGAGCCGTTGGGCTCCCGGCGGCAGGTCACTGGCTGTGTGGGCCGAGGTGGACGGGCAGGCGCTGGTGGCCGTTGGAGATGTAGCTGGGCAGCGGCTGCAGTCCGCTGGGCTCGACGGCCAGGCGCAGGGACGGGAACCGGGCGAACAACTGCTGCAGGCCGATGCGGGCCTCGATACGGGCGAGCTCGGCGCCGACGCACAGGTGGGCTCCGTAGCCGAACGCCAGGTGCTGCGGAGCGGTGCGCCGGGTGACGTCGAAATTGTCGGCGTTCGGTCCGTGGGTGGCCGGGTCGCGTCCGGCGGCGGCGTAGCTGATGGCGATCGCGTCGCCGGCGGCGAACGTCACGCCGGTGATGTCGTCGATGACCTCGCGCGCCGCGAACCGCAGGATGATCGTGGCGATGGGGGCCTGGTGGCGAAGGGTTTCCTCGACGACCTGCCGCCAGGAGGCTTGGCCGCTGGTCGCGAGCGCCAACTGCTCCGGGTGCGTGATCAAGTTGACCACGGCGTGACCTAGGGCGTTGACGGTTGTTTCGTGTCCGGCGCTGATGATGAGGACGAAGCTGTCGGCGAGCTCCTGGTCGCTCATCCTCCCGGCGTCGCGTGCGGCGATCAGGTCGCTGCTGAGGTCGTCCCCCGGGTGGTCCCTCTTGTAGTCGATCAGCTCGGAGATCAGGGCGTAGACCCGGCCATGTGCGGCTTTCGCGGCCTGCGGGGTCAGGTCGGTGGCGAACAGAGAGCCGGCCGCATCACGGAACGCCTCATGCAGGTGCTCCGGCGTCTGAAACAGCGTGTCGATGACCAGCAGCGGCAGCCGCCAGGTGAAACGGGCCCGCAGGTCCACCACGTCTTCGGGCCTGACCTTCTGGAGCTCGTCGAGGAGTTGGCCGGTGATGGTCTCGATCTGCGGGGTCAGTGCGCGGACCCGGCGGGGACCGAACGCACGGGCGAGGGGTCGACGCAGACGCGTGTGCTCGTCTCCGTAGGCTGTCAGGGCGTTGCGGACATCGACCCATACCCTTTGCGGCCAGCCGGCGGGTATCTCGCCGGTGATATATGCGGGCCAGTGCTGGTGGGCGTCTTTGGAGATGTCGGGGTGGACCAGAAGCCGGCGGATCAGGCCCGGGTCGGTGACGGTCCAGACGGGGATGCCGCCGGGCAGGACGGTGCGGACCGCCGGGCCGAGAGCGCGCAGGGCGGCGACCTCGCCCTGGATGTCGGAGCCGGTGGCATCGAGACGGTAGGGGCAGCCGGTGGTCGGGGTCAGGGTCATGGCGGTCACCTTCCAAACGGACGCGCGGCGCGGTGGGAATCGGGGCGGGAGATCGGGTGCGGGGGTGTCTGAGGGCATGTCAGTGGCCGGGTGAGCGCGCGTGCGGTGAGACAGGCCAGCACCATCAGCGCGACGGCGAGCCCTGCGTGCAACAACCGCCGGCGCAACAGACCGCGGCGTGCAGGCGGTTGGGGCGGGGGAGGATCGGGCGGCGTGCGGGCCGGGTTGTCCACGGAGTACCAGGCGACCCGCTCGGGCTCCGGGTGCGGGCCGTACTCTGGGGCCCAGGGCGGTGCCGCTGAGCCGGGGCCGGGGGTGTTCTCGTCGCTGCTCATCGGGAGTCGACCAGCCGGAAGTCCCGGGCGATCAGCTTCGCCTGGGTCGGGGACAGCGCGACGAGGGCCTCGCCCTGGTACTCGTCAGTGATCACCGGCCGGTGGTTGGCGTTGTAGACGGCCTCCTGGGGGCCGGGGATGATCAGTCCGCCGTGCAGGTACCGCGTGTGCAGGTATTCGATGGTGTAGGCGCCGGGGGCAAGCGCGAGGACGCCGCCGTCAGCGGTGCGCAGCGAATACACCTGCGGGTGCGCCGGTTGGGCGGAGAAGTAGCTGGCCGTACGCCAACTGGCCTTTGCCCCCCGGTTGCGGTCGTCGTGCAGCCGGACGGCTTCCTTACTGGCCGGGGTGGGTGCAAGCTGCCGGCCTTGCTTGCTGCCGCCGGTGACGTACAGATCGGTCACGGCGGCCGTGAGGTCTTTGGGGGCGAGCGCGCCGACCTTGCGGGCGGGGTCGACGGCGGTGGCCAGTCCGTGGGAATCGACGGCGATCTTCGGCATCGGCATCTTGCCGGTGGCGTAGACGGCGGTCACCATCTTGTAGCGCCCGCCGCGCCGGTCGAACACGAACAGGCCCCGAGCCTTCGCCGCGTCGGAGGAGGTGGCCTCCATCGCGAACCAAGTGGCCGTGCCCGCCCTGGGGATGTAGTAGGCGCGCTGTTCGTAGCGGAAGCCGCTGGCGTAGCGCGTCCGCTCCTTTGCCGGCCACGTCTTCCACTGCTGGTAGTCGGACCGATCCTGGACGTAGGCCATCCCCGCCTCGATCCGCGCCAAGCCCTTCAGGTCCTGGCGGGCATTGGCCGCGTTGTTCGCCGCCTGATAGGCGTCCACCACCTCCCGGGCGGCGGTGGTGTCGATGACGCCTGTCGTGCGGCGGCTCGTGTCCGGCGCGGCGGGGGCAGGCCGGTGCTGGCCACCGGAGTCTCCCGAACTGCACGCGGACAGCGTGATCGCCGTCGTGACGGTGAGGGCGAGGGCGGCCAACAGGCGCCGGTGCGAGAACCGGAGGGCGGGCTGGGCCATGGTGATGTGTTCCTCCTTCGAAAGGGCTGCTGGGCGTGGGGTTACGACGGGGTTCGGTGGGCGTGGCGGATGGCGGCGGCGAAGTCGCGTGCGGTCTGGGCTGCGGCTTCGGCGGCCGCGTCGGGCTGGGCGTTCATGCGGCGCAGGATCGCCGAGCCGACGACGACGGCGTCCGCGTAGGCGCTGGCCTGGGCTGCCTGGGCGGGGCTGCTGATGCCGATCCCGACAGCCACGGGCAGACCGGTCGCGGTGCGCAACCGACCCACCAGGCGCGGCAGGTAAGGGCTGAGGGGGCGACGGGCCCCGGTCAGGCCGGGGGTGGCGGGGGCGTAGACCATGCCGCTGGTGGAGGTGCCGATCGCGGCGAGGCGGGCGGCACTGGCGTGCGGCGGGATCAGGGTGATGGTGTGCAGGCCCGCCTCGGCCGTGAGGTGGCGCCAGTGGGCGGCCGAGGCGGGTGGCAGGTCGGGAATGAGTACGCCGGCACCGCCGGCGGCCGCGAGGTCCCGCACGAACGCTTCGGCCCCGTAGGCGGCGATGGGCTGCCAGTAGGACATGACGAGCAGGGCGGTGGTCGTGGTCGCGGTCAGCTCGACCGCGGCATCGAACACGTCGCGCATCGTGAAGCCGCCCGCCAGGGCCTGCGCGGCGGCCTGCTGGATCAGCGGACCGTCCAGGTGGGCCGGGGTGTGCGGGACGCCGAGCTCCAGGATGTCCGCACTGCGGGCCATCAGCCGCAGGGCATCCAGGCTGGTGTGCCGGGTGGGGTAGCCGACGGGCAGGTACAGGCCGAGCGCGGCCCGCTGTTCGGCGCGGCTGACCGCCAGGGCATGGTCGAGCCGCAGGGCCGCCCAGGACGGCTGAGACGTGATCACAAGAGCCCCTTTCCGGGCGGCAGATGGCGAGGAACCGGGCGTCACGGCCCGTCTTTCAGGAATTGCTCGGTGCGCTCCAGCGCCCGGATGAGCCGGTAGTCGCGTTCCGTCTCCCGAGGATCGCCGGACAGCACGACCTCATCGGCCGCAGGGGTGGGGGCGCTTGGGGCGGGGGGTGATTCGGGGCTTTCCCTGACGGCGGCCACGGTCGGCAGCTGCCGCAGGAAGCGGCCCAGCCAAGGCCGGGTTGCGGGGGAGGGGTGCAGCCGGGCCCGGACGATGTACTGCCCGGTGGGGGCGGGCACCAGCGGGGCGCGAGAGGGCGGGATCCACGCGTCCAGAACATCGGTGTAGCGGTCCCGGCCCATGGCCGCAGCCAGAGCCTCGTCGGCGACGGTCGCCACCGGCGCCGCGACCGCGGAGATCACCATGGGGCCGTCCGCGGCGTCCATCCCCTCGCCCGTGGGGTAGGCCAGGCGCAGGGTGGCCGGGCCGCACACCACGCCGAGCGCATTCAGCGTCCGCGCCGCGGCCATCGACAGGGCCCGGGTCAGCAGACCGCCGGCGGGCATCAGGTCGGTGCGCTCCATCTGCCCGTCCGCGCCGCAGGTGTCCGCCCACGCGTCGGTGACGGCATGCTCCGGCCGCTGGCCGGGGCGGGCGGTGGTGCTGGTGTTGAGGGTGTACTGCCGCAGCGGCAGCGGCTCGGTCAGCACCAGGTGCGCATTTCCGGAGTAGAAGGCCGCAAGGCGGCGCAGGGCCGGCCAGACACTGCTGATCTGCAACTCGCTCGTGCAGGCCACCGCCTCGACGGGGATACCCGTCGCGGCCGGGGCGAGGAGATAGCCGGGCAGCGGGCACGTCTTCGCCCAGGTCAGAGCGTCGGCCAGGCTCGTGGTGCGGATGCCGCGCGGCGCGGGAACACCGTGGGCGGCGAGCGCCTCGGCCTGCGCGCCGCGATCGCAGCGCAGCAGCCACGAGACCGGGTCGGCGCCGGGCAGGGCGAGCTGCCAGGCAATCCGCTCGGCCAGATGGATGCCGCCAACGCTGCCCGCGACCACCGCCGAAACCCCCATCGCGCGCAATGCCTTGACCGTGCGCCGCAGCCCCCGGTGCACGACCGTGGCCGTGAACTCCTTTGGCACGGGCGCCTCGTGGTAGGCGAGGGGCCGGGCGTTCGGCTCGGGTACGACGGCGATGGTCCGCCAGCCGTGCCGGGCGAAAGCGAGCGGGTAGGGGCCGGCGCCGTCGTAGGGGGCGACGACCGCCGCCACGCCGGCGACGGAGTCGCCCCGCACACCAACGGGGGCGGGGGCGGAGTGGAGAGGCATGACGGCTCCCAGCAGGAGGGGACGAAGAAGAGAAGCGAGAGAGGGGGCGGGTCAGCGGGTGCAGCCGGTGGTGTGCCCGGTGAAGGCGGTGGGGGCGCAGACCTCCAGCAGCGCCTGGTTGAGGTGCTGTCGGCATTCCTCGGGGGTGTCGGCGGTGACCACCCAGTGCGCTAGCCGGTCGCCGATCGTGGCCTTCGGCGGGGCCGTGACCTTCTCGCCTAGGTGGCGGGTCCACACCAGGCGCTCCAGCCACGGCTGGGCGCGCAGGTCGGTCAGGGGAGGCACCGGTCCGTGGCGGCCGGTGAAGGCGGGGAGAAGGAACTGCACCCCGGCCACCCGCTGCCGGGTCGCCGTAAGCTCGGGCCTGCTACCGCAGGCGAGGGCAGCGGCGGCCGCCATGAGATCGATGCCGGTGGCCTCCTCCACCAGCAGCGGGATGAGGTCCCCGCCGGGGCGGCCGTTGACCTCGATCAGGGCCCGGCCGCGTCCGGTCAGCCGCACCTCCACGTGCAGCACGCCGCGTTCGATGCCCAGGGCCCGCACGGCGTCGGTGACCGCCTGGGTGACCGCGTCGTCGCCCAGCAGCGGATCGCGGGCATCCACCATGTGCCCGGTCTCCATGAACCGCGGCTCGCGGCCCAGCTGTTTGCGGGTGACGGCGACGATGTGCACCTGGTGGTCGACGACGACGGTCTCCGCGCTGATCTCCGGGCCCTCGAGATACTCCTCCACCAGCACCCCGCGGACGGCGTAGGCATCCAGCCCGAGGACCGTCTCCCACATCGCACTGTGGAAAGCCTCGCGCACGCTCGCGTCGTGGTCGGCGCGCAGCACGCCGGCGCTGCCGCCCATCCCACGGGGTTTGACGACGACCGGATAGCCGATGCGCCGGGCCTGCTCGACGGCGTCATCCTCATTGGCGACCAGGACGGACCGGGCCGAGGGAGCGCCGTGCTCGGCGAAACGACTGCGGGTGAGTGCTTTGTCCCGGCAGGCCGCCATCGCCGCCGGCGGGTTGCCGGGCAGGCCGAGCTGCCCGGCCAGATGCGCGGCGAGCTCCACGTGGTGCTCGAGATAGGTGCACACCCCGGCCAGCGGCGTGCGCGCGGCGAAGGTCTTGATGGCCAGTGCGGCGCTCTCCGTGTCGGCGAGGTCGATGGCCAGCTGCTCATCCACGTACGGGCGGATCCAGGCGGGCGGCTGGGGGTCGGCGAGCACAAGCGGCCGGACGGCGGCGAGCCGACTCAGGCCATGCTCACGGTAGGGCTGCGAACCGGCCCCCAGAACGAGCAGAGGGCCGGGGGCTGCTGGGGCTGTGGGGGAGGCCATGGTGTCCCTTCGATGGAGTGGCCGCGTGGGCCGCGGTGGGCGGGCGTCGGCGGGTCAGGGCCGCGACGGTGCGGGGGAGGCGGGGGAGATGAGGGCGAGTCCGAAGAGGTGATCCGAGGGGGTCCACAGCGCGCGCAGCTGCATCCCGGCGGCCTCGACCTCCCGGGCCAGGCCCTCGGGGCGGAATTTCGCGGACACTTCCGTGCGCAGTTCTTCACCTGCGTCGAAGTGGATGGCCAGGCCGGGCTCGGCGATGGTGACGGTCTGTGCGCGCAGGGAGCGCAGCCTCATCTCGATCCACTCGTTGGCCTCGTCCCAGACGGCCACATGCGCGAAGTCGTCGACGTGGAAGTCGGCGGCCAACTCCCGGTTGATGCGGTGCAAGATGCCGTGGTTGAAGGCGGCCGTCACCCCGGCCGCGTCGTCGTAGGCCCTCACGATGACGGCGGGGTCCTTGACGAGATCGACCCCGAGCAGCAGGAAGTCACCGGGCAGCAGGCGCGAGGCGAGGGAGGCGAGGAAGGCGGCGCGCTCGTCGGGCGGCAGGTTGCCGAAGGTGCCGCCGAGGAAGGCGATCAGCCGGGGTCCGGCCACCTCCACGTCCAGGGGCGCGGCGAAGTCGGCCAGCTGCGGTGCGATCGCCACCTGGGGGAAGGCAGCCGCCAGAGTGGCGGTGGCGTGCTCGAGGGCGCTGGCGCTGACGTCGACGGGCATATAGGTGGTCACGGTCTTCGCCAGGGCGGCCAGCAGCAGCGTCGCCTTGTCCGCGGAGCCCGATCCCAGCTCGATCAGGGTGCGGGCACCGGTGACGGACGCAAGAGCCGGTGCGGCCTTCGAGAGCAGAGCGCGTTCGGTGCGGGTGGGGTAGTACTCCGGCAGCCGGGTGATCTGCTCGAACAACTCGCTACCGGCCGCGTCGTACAGCCATTTCGACGGCAGGGTCTTCGGACGGCCGCTGAGGCCGTGGATGACGTCGAAGCGCAGCGCGGCCAGATACGCCGGCGGCGGTAGGGGAGCGGTGGCGGGTGTGCGCGTGGGCATTGGATCAGGCCTTCCGGTCAGGACGAAACATGCGAAAAGTGCGCAGTGTGCGGGATGGGGGACACGGCCTCCCGGGCGTCTGCCGCCACGGTCGGCGCGAGGCGGGAGGGCCTTAGGGCAGGCCCGATGAGCAGGACAGCGGCTGCCGCGCCGCCGGCCGGCAGCAGCCAAGCGCCAGCGGGCAGGAGAGCGGCGGCCGTCCCCGCGGCGCAGCCGACGTCCAGCGCCGCCACCAGCAGCGCGCCCGCTTCGGTGGCCATCCCCGTGGGTGCCAGCCGGGCGGTGATCAGGTAGGCCGCGCTCAGCACGGGCGCCATGACGAAACCCGGCAGCAGGCAGGCGGCGACCGCGGCCGCCGGACCGGTGGTGGCCAGCAGCGGCAGCCAGCCCGCCGCCCAGCCGGCGCACAGCACCGTCAGCTGCACCACGACCGATCCCGGCCAGGACCGCACGCCGTAGGCGAGACCGCCGGCGACCGCACCGACGGACACCACCGCGGGCAGCAGCCCGGCCAGGGCCGGGGCATGCAGGTCCTCGGCACGGGCCACCGCAACTGGGACGATCGCGCCCATCGGCAGGGCGGCACACGCCATGGCCGCATACAGGCGCCGCAGACCTGGGTGGCGCAGCGGGCCGAGCCAGCCCGTACCGCGCGGCCGCGGTGTCCACGCCCGGGTCGGCGGGGCACTGACCACCAGCAGGGTTCCGGCCAGGCCCGCCGCCGCGGTCGCCAGCAGTGCCGCCTGCGCGGATACCAGCCCGGTCAGGCCCGCTACCAGCACCCGAGTTCGACAGTAGGTGGGCACATGGCAGGGGGGAATCTGTGGCGTGACCTGCGGTGATGGGCATGACGGGGCTCCGGGGCCGTTTGCCCA
>NZ_JBEXPK010000107.1:0-20687 GCF_040612015.1 Streptomyces sp. NPDC006476
GCACTATGAGCAGCGGCCACAGCCCGCCACGCTCGATCTCTAGACCCGCGGAAACGCTCCCGCCGAACAGCCCGTCCTGCGGTACCCAACCCGCGTATATCAGCATGGACCACGCGTCGAGACCGACACGCGCGCCACCAGACACCGACCGGCCCCAGACACACCAACAGCGCCCGCGACCCCTGTCCCGGACGCCGCTGAAACACTATTCGTCGCCCGTCTGGCTGCATGCGAACCCCTCTCGGCCCACGTCGAAACCCCCACGGCCCGAACGGCGGGGTATCGGGCACCTTGCCCGGTGCGTGCCCGGGGGCGGACGCGTTCCTCATCGCCCCGGGGGCGGGGTGCCGCCGCGGGGGATCAGATCCGCGACGATGCCGGTACGCCCGGTCTGGCGGCCGGCGCCGAGTCCGGCGCCGTTGTCTCTGTCGAAAAACTCGACGAACATGACCTTGTCGCGCTCCTTGCGATATCAGTGGGGAAACTCGTCCTCAGCGGCCGTTCCTTCACGCTCCGTTACTCGAGATCTCGAGGCGTGGAGGACGGCCGCGTCACGTGCTACGAGAAACCGGCGATCTCAGGAGTTCGAGTGACGTGCGACGTCAAACGTCAAGCTCAGTCAAAGGAAGGCACACGCCCCAGGCCGGTGAACCTTTGCGGTCACAGCACCAGGTCCCGTCTCTCCGCGGGGGACCCGTCCGGAAAGGCCGACCGGTCGAAGTGAGCCGGCCGCTGATCAGTGCGGGTTCCGAGTCGCAGAACCCGCCGTGGCGCGACCCGTTGAGGACCGCGACCGAAGCCGGAGGCCGCGCGGAGGACTGACCCCGCGGAGGATGGAGTCAGGCCGGTCGGGCGACGCCCCGGATCCGGCGTGCCAGGCCGAGCTGCATGGCCCCGAGCATGATCAGCCACAGCCCGGCCAGGAAGGACAGCGTCAGCAGCGACAGCCCCGGCCAGACCAGCAGCGTCAGGCCGGCCAGGACACCGAGCAGCCCGATGAAGACGTCCCATGCTCGTCCGGGCAGGCCGGGATGGTCGACCGCCGCGAACACGGCGATGAAACCGTCCACGATCCAGTAGACGCCGAGCAGCAGCCCCAGCGCGAGCACCGTGATCAGAACGTGCCGGATCGCGTACAGCCCGAGCAGCAGGCTCACCACGCCGAGGACCGCGGTGAGGGTGCGGGCGGTACCGGTCTCCCCCAGGCTCGCCGATCCCACCAGCCGGAAGACCCCGGTGGCGATCAGCTGAGCGCCGAGGACCACCGCGAGTACGACGAGGGTCGGACCGGGCCACGCCACGGATATGACGCCGATGACGATCGAGATCAGCCCGTAGAGCAGATGCCAGGTCCAGGAACCGCCCAGGCGGGCGACGGGGCTTTTGTTCATGCCGCGAAGCTATCGGCGTTCCCGTTGGGCGAACTCCCAAAACCCAGCCGGGTCTTCGTGCCCTCGCACAGGGCGGGAGAGCGTTCAATGGAGCGGACAGAACGCGCATGCGGAGGGGATCCTGTGCCGGTGTCCGTCACGCGCCGGACACCGGCCGCGGTCCCGGCGCGGCCCCCGCGGGAAGTGCCCGCCGGGGTGCTGCCCGAGCGTCGCGGAAGCTGTCCCGAAAGACCTGTTCCAGTTGCCTACGCGGGGAGTGCGAGGACATGGCCGGTCCCGTTGACTGGGAAAGCTTCGCCGTGATGACCGGAGGCGCCAGCGGTGCCCTCACCGGCCTGTTGTTCGTCGCGGTGTCCCTCAACGCCAACCGGATCGCCAGACACCCGGTGCTGCGCGCGATCGCGGCGCAGACCCTCGTGCTGTTCCTTGCGCCGCTGGTCATGGCGACGATTCTGCTGGTGCCCCGCCAGGCCGACTGGGCCCTGGGCGCCGAGCTCATGACCGCCGGGCTGGCCGGGGGCCTGAGCTTGCTGGCCATCGGGCGACGCAGGCGCGCTCCGGTCACCGCCGACAAGCGGCTGACCGGCCTCTTCGACCGCCGTGACACCAGCATCGTCGTCATGCTGCTGTTCGTGGCCGGCGGAACCGTCCTGGAGTCCGGCAGGTCCGCCGGGCTCTACCTGCTGCTGCCCGCCTTGCTCGTGGCGTTCGTCAGCGGGGTGCTGAGCGCATGGAACTTCCTGCTCCCGCCGCCGGACCTGCTGTAGCGGTCTCGCGCCGACGGCCCGTGCCCGACGCGTGCCGACAGCGACAGCACCGGGGCCGACGGTGCCCACGACAGCGGCCCCCCGTCCACCGGTCGTCGTCAGCTACCCCGGCGCACCGGCCGCACCGGACATCCCTGTGCGCAGGCCGCCACCGGCTGCCCATGCGTGGACTGCCACCGGCTGTCCCTGCGTGGGCTGCCCCCCATGCACCGGCGAGAACCAGTCCGCACCGAGCATCTGGAAGGTGACATCCATGTACGCCACGCCCCGGGCCGGTGTCGGACTCGCGGCGTCCGGCCAGCTGCGCGGCGTACTCCACGACCTGGACAGCGAGACGCTGGCACGGCAGTTGGCCCGCGATCTGAGCGACACCCCGGCCGGACGAATACCTGGCCATGGCTCCCAGGCGGGAGCCATGGAGGACATCATCCGCCGCAGCCTGGAACTGGTCAGGAACTGGCTGCTGAGCGGACAGGAGCCCGGCGGGGACGTGCTGTCGGACCTGTACGAGGCGGCGCGCGAGGCGGCGCGGCACGGCCTCGCCGCCGAGGACGCGATCCGTGCCTGCTGCGGCGCGGCGCGGGCGGTGCCGAGCAGCGTGACGGAGGCCGGCCTGCCCGAGGACGGTGCCTGGCCGCCGCCTCACCTGGAGGTGCCGTGGGCGTTCCTCGACATCGCCCTGACGACCGTCACGCGGGCGTTCGCCGACCAGCGGGACCTGCCGTCTGCCGACGGCGACTCCCGGGCGGCGACGCTGTTCGCCCGGATCTGCGCCCGGTCGGCGACGACCATCGAGGACCTCGACCGGGCGGAGCGGCTGGGCTTCGAACTCGCCGGCCCCCACTGCCCGTTCGTCGCCGCGATCGACGGCGGCTCGGCCGCCGCGCACGCCGGCCTGGCGGCGCGTCTGCGGTCCGCGGGCGCACTCGCCTGCACACAGGGGCACCGCGTCGCCGGGCTGACCGGTCCGGGCTTCGACTGGGCGGGCTTCCTCGACGACAGCACGCTGATCCTTGCCGCCGAGTCGGCCACTGGCGCCGCCGGGCTCGCGGAAGCGGTCGGCAACCTGCACGACCTGGTCACCCTGGCGGGCCGGGCCGGACGCCGGGGACGGATCCGCGCGGACGACTTCCTGACGGAGCTCATGCTCGCGAACTCCCCCCAGCTGGCCGAGGACATCGTGCGGCGGGTCCTCGGCCGGCTGGACGCCGAGGACCCCTCCGGGACCTTGTCGCAGACGCTGCGGTGCCTGGCCGCGCACGGCTTCAACCGGACCGCGGCAGCGGCAGCGCTCCCGGCCCACCGCAACACCCTGCTCTACCGCATCAACCGGATCGAGAAGCTGACCGGCCTCGACCTCGACCGTCACGCACACCGCGAACTGGCCAGGCTGGCCGTCGTCTGGAGAGACACGACAGGCGGCGACACTCTGGCCCGGCCCGAGTGAGAGTCGGCGGGGGCCGCCGGGTGCGCCGACGGGGCCTGGCCTCGGAACAGGCTCCGGTCGGCCGGTGTCGGACGGGGACGCGCCCGGCACCGCTCGCGGTCGACATCTTCGACTCCGCTGCCGTCAAGGGTTGTTGCCGTGCACAACAGCCGGTCGAATCCTTGGCACCGTGCACAGTGCGCGCGGTGCCACGCTGACGGCGGCAGGACAGAACCGGCCGGGCGTCCGCCCTGGCGGCTGCCGTAGCGACGGAGGGATGCGGGCATGACTTCTGCACCGAACACGATCGTCCTGATCCACGGCCTGTGGATGACGCCGCTCGCCTGGGAGCACTGGGCGGCCCGGTACGAGGAGCGGGGCTTCACCGTGCTCACGCCCGGATACCCCGGGATCGAGCCGGGGGAGGCCGGGGTGGCGGCGCTCCGCGAGGACGCGTCGGCGATCGCCGGTGTCGGGGTGCGCGAGGTGCTGGATCATCTCACCGCCGTCATCGGGAAACTCGACTCCCCGCCGATCATCATGGGGCACTCGTTCGGCGGGACGTTCGCCCAGCTCCTGGTGGGTGCCGGGCTCGGGGCGGCCGGAGTGTCGATCGACGGCGCCGCGGTCAAGGGCGTGAACGCGATGCCGTTCTCGGAGCTCCGCTCGGTCCTGCCGGTCCTGAAGAACCCGGCCAACGCACACCGGGCCGTGCCCCTGACGGCCGAGCAGTTCCACTACGCCTTCACCAACACCCTGGACGAGGACGCCTCCCGGCGGGCCTACGACCGTTACGCCGTGCCGACGCCGACCCGCATCCTCTTCCAGGGCGGCCTCGCGGCCGTCACCCCGCACGCGGCCACGACCTTCGACTTCGCCGACGGTGACCGGGCGCCGCTGCTGTTCGTCTCCGGCGGCAGCGACCACATCCTGCCCCCGGTCGTCCAGCGGCAGAACTACGAGAAGAACGCGAAGCACTCGACGGCGGTCACCGCCCACACCGTCTTCGACGGCCGCGACCACTTCACCTGCGGCGAGCCCGGCTGGGAGGCCGTCGCCGACTTCGCCCTCGACTGGGCACTGAGCCCGCGCGCCGGAGTCCTCGACGCCACGCCCGGCGAGACCCGCTGACCGGACCCGCATCCGGGTCGGGGTCCGAACCCGAACCCGACGAGAACGGCTGACACCGGCTGAGACCGGCTGAGAACGGAGACACCCGCGATGTCGAAAACGGTGGCCGACGGCCTGTGGGAGATGCTTGTCAGCGCGGGCGTACGACGCTGCTACGGCATAGTCGGCGACGCACTCAACCCGGTGGTCGACGCGATGCGCCGCAACGGCCAGGTCGACTTCGTGCACGTGCGCAACGAGGAGTTCGGCGTCTTCGCCGCGGTCGCGGAGGCGAAACTGACGGGGCATCCGGTAGCCGTGTGCGGGACGGCAGGCCCAGGAGTGGCACACCTGATCAACGGCATGCTGGACGCCTTGAAGGAGAAGGTGCCCGTCATCGTCCTGGCCGGCGACACCGAAACCGGACTGATGGACAGCGAGACCGTCGAGGAGCTGAATCCGTACCGGTTCTTCGCGTCCGCGGCGGTGTACGTGGGCCGGCTGGTCAACCCCGGCCAGCTCCGCACCGTCGTGACCTCCGCGGTGACGGCCGCGGTGACCCGGGGCGGCCCCGCGGTCGTCGCACTGCCCGGTGACGTCGCGGCGGCGCACGCGCCGAAGGACCGCTACGAGATCCGGCTGCCCCGACCGGTACGCGCGCCGGCCGGAGCGGAGGACCTCGCCGCCATGGCCGAGCTGATCAACGAGGCGGGCACGGTGGCGGTCTTCGGCGGCCAGGGCTGCTCCGGGGCGCACGCGGAGGTGACGGCGCTGGCCGGAAAGCTGGGCGCACCGGTCGGCTACTCCCTCAAGGGCAAGCAGTTCCTCGAGCACGACAACGCGAACGCGGTCGGGATGACCGGCCTCCTCGGCTACGGCGGCTGCCATCACGCGCTCCAGCACGCGGACGTGCTGCTGATGCTCGGCACCGACTTCCCGTTCAGCAGCTTCCTGCCGCACGGCGGGACCAGGATCATCCAAGTCGACCACGACCCGGAACGGCTCGGCCGGCGCGTACCGGTGGACCTGGCCGTCACCGGCGACGTACGGGCCACCGTGGCCGCGCTGCTGCCACTGGTCGAGCCGAAGTCCGACGGCGGGTTCCTCGCCCGCTGTGTGGAGGAGACCGAGCGGTTCCACCGCAGGATGCGGCACTACGCGGAGAAGGGGCCGCGGATCAGGCCGATCAGGCCGGAGTACCTCGCCACGGTCCTCAGCGACCTCGCCGCCGACGACGCGCTGTTCTTCGCCGACACCGGCACCCCCGTCATCTGGGCGGCCCGGCACATCAGGTACGGGCCGAAGCGGCGGCTGTTCGGATCGTTCTCGTGGGCGTCGATGGCCACCGCCTCGCCCGGCGCGTTCGGGGCACAACTGGCCTTCCCCGGACGGCAGACGATCGCCCTGTGCGGCGACGGCGGGTTCACCATGCTCGCACTCGGCGACCTGCTCACGGAGGTACAGCGCCGACTGCCCGTCGTCCACATCGTGCTGAACAACAGCGGCCTGGACTTCGTCAAGATCGAGCAACAGGAAGCCGGTTTCGTCCCGTTCGGGACCGACTTCGCCAACCCGGACTTCGCCGCCGTCGCCGAGGCCATGGGTGCCAAGGGCATCCGCATCGAAGACCCCGGTGACGTGGCGGACGGCCTCGCGTCCGCGCTGGCCCACACCGGCGGCCCGGTCGTCGTCGACGTCCTCGTCGACCCCTACGCCCTCGCCGTCCCCGCCCACGTCCCCGCCGGCACAGCCGCCGGATTCACACTCAGCGCGGCACGGCAGATCCTCGCCGGCCGCCTCGACGACGTCATCGACACCGCCACGCACAACGCCAGGATCGTCTGAACGGCCGCACCGCCGACGGAGGAAGACACACCATGACAGACACCCACGACTCCCCGCCGGACGCACCGGACGCACCGGACACACGGGACGCACCGGACGCGACGCCCGGCGGCTGGCGCGAGATCTATCACGGCGGCTCACCAGAGGCCGAAGAGGCCCACTTCCGCGACCTGGCGGACGTCGTCGTCAGCGTCCAGCGGACGAACAAACAAAAGTCCGGCTCACAGGTCTCACGCCGCACGTTCCACGCCAAGATCGTCGTCGGAGTGGACAACGCCGAACTCGCCTTCCGGACCGATCTGCCCTCCGACCTCTGGGCCGGAGACTTCACCGCCGGAGCCCGGCTGCCGGCCATCGTCCGGCTGTCCAACGCCAGCGGCACCGTCCGGCCCGACGGCAGCCCCGACCTCCGCGGTGCGGCACTGAAGCTGACCCTCCCCGGTGGCGGCGAACACGACCTCCTCATGACCAGCTACCCGGTCTCCCACGCCCGCGACGCCACCCAGTTCGTGGAGATCGCCAGGATCGGCGCCGGTCCCAAACTCCTGGTCCTGCCGCGGATGCTGGCCAAGTTGGGCCCTTCGGAGACCACCCGCGTCCTCCGCAATCTCAGGCAGGCCAACCGTCCGTCGCCCGGCCTGGCCCTGGAGTCCTACTGGAGTCGCGGAGCGATCCTGTGGGGCGACACAGGCCCCGTCAGGTTCCGCCTCAGCCCACTCGGCCCAATTGACGGTTCCGCCCAGACGCCCGCCCCGATGCCGGACTCGGCCGACGGTCTCCAGACCGACTTCGCCGCCCGGCTGAGCAACGCGTCGGTCCGGTTCGCCCTGCACATCCAGAAGTACGTCAGCGAGAGGCTGACACCGATCGAGGACGGGGCAGTCGAATGGAAGGAAAGCGACTCGCCCTGGCTCGCCGTGGCCACCCTGACGATTCCCGCCCAGAACGCCCTCGACCCGAACGGCCGGGCCACTCGCGAGCGCGTCGACACCCTCGCCTTCAACCCCTGGCACGCCCCGGCGGAGTTCCGCCCCCTCGGCAACCTCAACCGCGCCCGCCGCACGGTCTACGCGGCCAGCGCCAGGGAGTGGCACGCCCGGTAGCGGACGCGCCGAGTCCCGACCCGCCCTCCTCCACACGCTGGTCGACGGCATGGGGCGGCCCGGATCACCCATGGGGGGCCGGCCCGGCCGGACAGGCAGCTGCGCCTCGGCCGCCGGTACGAGGAGAAGGCCGGGCCGCCGCCGAAGAACCGGAAGCAGCCCCGGGCCCTCCCGTCCGCCGGCAGGAAGGACCTCTGACCAGGTGTTTCTCTGTGCCCCCGGCAGGCTTCGAACGTGCGACACCCGCTTTGGAAGTCTCCTTGAGCAAGGCTGTGACCTGCGGAAATGTCGGCTGCTGGGTGTCTGGCCCGGGAAACACCCCTCCGTAGTTCTCGCCTGTTCACGGGGTTTCCCGACCCCTGTGTGCTGAGTCCATTCAGGCGAGGACCGTCAGCGAGGCTGCCAGGGCCCTTGGCACGGGAGGCACTGCGAGGTTGCCGCTGCGTCGACGTACAGGTACCACTCGGTGCAGGGCACCGTCGGCCTGTGGAGCAAGTACCCCATGACCGGGGTGAGGGCCGTCGTCAAGCCGGGCCGGGCACGCGCAATGCGCGCCACGGTGACCACGCCCGCGGGACAGGCCGCGTTCCACGTCGCCCACATGCCCGTCGGTGCGGGTGAAGGTGGAGGCAGGGTTCACGGCCCGGCAGCGCAACGCGAGCGCGGTGCGCTGGGCGAGGTCGTCTCCCGCGAGCCGCTGAATCGGAAGGTGCTGCTCGGCGATCTGAACGGCACGATGAACGACCGTTCCCTCAACGGCGTCACCTCCCAGATGCGCTCCACACAGGGCGCGGCGGGCAGCGGCTTCGGCTGGCCGGCCTCGTTCCCGATGGCACGGATGGACCGGATCACGATCCAGGGCATCGAGCCGGTGAGCTCGTGGACGGTGCCGAAGACCGGGAGTGATCACCTACCGGTCGCCGCACGTGTGGACATCGGCACATCCGGGTCCTGAACCGCTCACCGATTTGCATGCGAGAAACCCCGCCAGGGGTTGCCTGGCGGGGTTCGACCTCATCGATCTGCCGAGATCACTCTTGGTTCAAGGCAGCTCGCAGGTAGGCGATCAGATCACCGGTCGGCACCTCGACCCAGTCGGCTCCGGACACCCCAGCACCACCGCTCGATCACTGAGTCGGCCGAACCTGCGGGCCGTGTGTCCCAGGCACAGGCCGGCCAGCCCAAGCAGTTGGCTCCCAGCCGCCGCCCTGGTTCCCACCTCGATACAGCAGTGCTCGATGAACGCGCGATCGTCGTCGTTCAAAGCGATGCCGACCAGCGCGGCTGCTGCCGGGGCTTCCAGCGCGCTGTCGTGGAGTGCCCCTTCCACTGCCTCAGCGACGACGTCGTGGGGCAGCGCGGGAGGATTCTCGAACGTGCGGTGGGAGTGCGTCACGCAGGGAGGCTACGCGGCACACCTGGACTCGCAGCGCGAAGCCCTGCCCCCCGACGTCAGGGCGAACGGGGCGAAGGTTGTCTGATGCGGCACTAGTTGAGGTAGTCGGCGACCAAAGCGGCGAATTCGTCCGGGGTGGCCAGGCGGATACCGAGGTCCTCGGCTTTGGTCCGCTTGGATCCGGCGCCGTCGCCGGCGACGACGAGCGTGGTCTTCTTGGAGACGCTGGAGGACGAACGGCCGCCGGCCTTTTCGATGAGCTCGTTCATCTGGTTGCGGCTGAGCTTCTCCAGGGGACCGGTCATCGCGCCGGTGACGACCACGGTCATCCCGTCCAGGGGTCCGCCCGCACGCTCGGGGTTCTCGGCGGAGTCGCCCGTGGCACCGTCATCCGGGGCGGGTGGGGTGGCGCCGGGTTCGGTCATGTTGACTCCGGCGGCGGCGAGTTTGTCGATGAGCGGGGCGAGGTCGGCGAGCTCGGCCACGATCGAGGGAGCCTTTTCGGTGCCGATGCCCTCGACCTGCTGCATGGCGTCCGCGTCAGCGGTGCGGATGTTGTCCATGGTGGCGAAGTGGCGGGCGATGCGGCGGGACATGGAGCGGCCGGTGCCGCGCACCCCGAGCGCGCACAGGACCCGTGACAGCGGCTGCGCCTTGGCCGCGGCGATGGCGGCCAGGAGGTTGTCGGTGCTGGTCTCACCCATCCGCTCCAGACCGAGGAGCTGGTCGCGGGTGAGGGCGAACAGGTCGGCGAGATCGGCCACGAGACCGGCGTCGACGAGTTGGACGACGCGGGTGGCGCCGAGGCCTTCGATATCCAGCTGGTCGCGGCCGGCGGCGTAGGACAGGGAGGCGACCAGGTGGCAGTTGCGGCCCTGCTCGCACCGCCAGCGTTCCTGGCTGGTGTCGATGGCGGATCCGCAGCGCGGGCACACCTCAGGGAAGAGGATGGGCTGTTCGTCGCCGGTGCGCAGGTGGGCGACGGGGGCTTCGATGCGGGGGATGACGTCGCCGGCCCGGTGGACCATGACGTGGTCGCCCAGGCGCAGGTCGCGGCGGGTGATGTCGGCCGGGTTGTGGAGGGTGGCGTAGGTGATGGTGGCGCCGTCGATCTCGACCGGTTCCAGGACGGCGCGCGGGGCGATGATGCCGGTACGGCCGACGTTCCACTCCACCTCGAGCAGCCGGGTGATCTTCTCGACGGCGGGCAGCTTGTACGCGATCGCCCATCGCGGCGCGCGGGAACCCGATCCTGCCGCCTGCTGGTCGGCGGCCAGGTCGGCCTTGACGACGATCCCGTCGATCCCGAACGGCAACTCGGCCCGCAGCGCGGCGATCTCCTCAACCCGGGCCAGCACCTGCTCCACGGTGTCGGCGGTGACGCCGGGCACCGCGGTCGTAGCGGTGGTGTTGATCCCGAACGCGGCGGCCTGCACCATCAGCTCGCTGTGCGCGAGCTCGCCCAGCCGCGCGGCGAGCGCCGTCTCGGTATCCGGCAGCGGCAGCAGGCCGTAGCCGAAGAACGTCATCGGCACGGTGTAGGCGCGTTCCCTGGCGCGCAGGGTGCCCGCAGCGGCGCCGCGCGGGTTGGCGAACGGCTGCCCGCTGTGCGCGGTGCGCACCTCGTTGCCGTGCTCGAACTGGGCCGTGGTCATGAGGACTTCGCCGCGGACCTCGACGGTGACCGGCTCGGCGAGTTCGTCCGGCAGGCCTTCGATGGTGCCGATCGCGTGCGAGACGTCCTCCCCGGCCGTCCCGTCCCCGCGGGTGATCAGCTGCCTCAGCCGGCCCTTGGTATAGCGGGCGGCGACCGCGAGCCCGTCCAGCTTCGGCTCGATACTGAACCGCTCGACGTCGCGGCCGATCCGTTTGGCCACGGAGGCGGTCCAGGCGGTGAACTCCTCCGGTGAGAACACGTTGTCCAGGCTCAGCATGGCCACCGTGTGGGGGAGATCGCCCTCCACGGCACCGCCGGCGACCTTCCCTGTCGGAGACGCGGGCAGCACCTGGTCAGGATGGTCGGCCTCCCACGCGGCGATGCCGCGCACCAGCCGGTCGTAGGCGTCATCGTCCAGGGACGACGTCCCACCCGTGTAGTAGGCGGCCGACGCTTTCACCGCGTCCTCGACCGCCTGTGCGTAGGCGGCAACATCCGTGATCACTGCTGCTGGTGTCGTCATGCCGGTCATCCTGCCTGCCACCACTGACAATGCCCGGCGCCGCAGAACGCGACAACGACCGCGGGGAGACGGGCGGAGGCCGCACAGCGCCCAGCCGCACCTCTCAGTCCGGGCATACACGCACAGCGCCCTGGGGCGACCCCACCGAGGAGGTAGCGCGGCGCGTATACCGTGGGGGATACTACGGGTATGGCTGAAACCACCGTGAAGGTCGACACCAGCACCAGGGACACCCTGCAGGGACTCGCCGCCGCCGAAGGCCTGTCCGTCAAGGCCTACCTCGCAAAGCTGGCAGGGGAAAAGGAACAAGAGCGGGCGATGCAGACGGCGACCGCCGCTTTCCGCCGCGTGATCAGCGAGCCCGGCGTCATGGACGCCTTCGACGCCGAGTTCGGCGGGCTGCCGCCCGTTACACACTCCCGGGCGGCCTGACCTGTGCCTCCCGTCGTACACGTCGACTACCGGTGGTTCCTCGAGCGCCAGGAAGACATCCTCCGCGACGACTTGACCGTCAACGACTTCTCCGTGCTCGTCGGCATGGCCCAGCGCCACCGGGTCGACCCGCCCCGGCATGATCAGAACCATCCTGACGCCTTCTGGCGGGCTGCGGTCATGCTGGAGGAGTGCGTCCTGCTGCGCCCGCTCCCGGCCCGCAACGAGGTGTACGGATACGGCGTCGCCATCGCCTACCTGGAGGCCTCCGGAGAACGCGTCGACACGAAGTTCGAGCTCTGGCGGGAACTGATCTACGACGTCCGGGAGCTGCGGCTGGACTCGTACGGCATCGCCGAAAGGTTGCGCACCTGGCGTCAGGGCTGATCCTGAGGCGAATCGACGGTTGCTCGGCGGACCTGGCCCGTGTTGCGCAGCAAGCGCCCTCAACAGTTCGCCGCGTCTAGACCACTGCGTTGGCTTTTCGACCCGTGCGCGGTCTTCCTCTATGAGCCGCGGATGCGCCACGTACCGGATGCCGTATGCCACACCAGGTGAACCTGTCCCTGATCCGGCCTCTGGAGGGCGTGGGCGGAGTGCGCCACGGCCTGCTGGGGTTCGGCGATCACGAGACCACCGTGAGCCGCAAGGGCGACCCGAATCCGATGATCAGGAATCTCTGGCTGGCGGCCAAGGCCGTCCTGACTGCCCCGCCATCCTGACCGGGATCAGGCCGGGCGATGACCATAGCTGGCACGCATCGTCCAGCCTGAGCTTCACGAGATCGAGGGCCCTGGGGCTCTGCTCGGTCCACCGACGGCTGACGGGGTGGTGCGTTTGGTTCCTACGGCGTCGAACCGGTCCCTGGTCCTGTTGCCGCGGCGCGGGTGTAGCGGGTGGCGAGGTTGGCGAATGCCGTGGCCAGTTGGGGTGGGCCGATGACGACGATGTCGGTGTCGAAGCAGCCGAGGGCGGCGGCGAGTCCGGTCCAGGACCAGGAGCCGAGGGTGAGCCGGCAGTGGTGGGGGCCGAGTTCCTCGACGATTCCGTCGTGGGCGAAGGGCGCGACCTCGGCGGCCGGGAGGTGGAGGACGACTTCGCCGCGGCAGGGCCAGTCGGTGGTGGTGCCGTCATTTCCGCGGAACCGGCTGGTGACGAAGGTGGAGACGTTGCCGCCGGGGAGTTCGCGTGGGGTGAAGCGGGGACCGGTGGGTGTGCGGGGGCGGATGCGGTCGGCGCGGAAGGTGCGCCAGTCCTCGCGGTCGAGGTCCCAGGCCACGAGGTACCAGCGGTGACGCCAGGTGACCAGGTGATGGGGCTGCACACGCCGGACGTCACCGGAGGCGCCCGGGCCTGACGTGTAGTCGAATCTCACTTCCTCGCGGGCGTGGATGGCGCGGCTGAGGTCCACCAGGACCTGCGCGGCGGCCTGAAGGGTGCCGTCGGTGGCTGGCGGCTGGACGGCGGTGATGCGCAGCAGGTCGATGCGGTGGCGCAGGCGGGGCGGCATGACCTGGCGGAGGGTGGCCAGGGCGCGGGCGGCGTCCTCGGTGACGGTGGTGTCGGTGGCCGCGCCCTGCAGTGCGAGGGCCAGGGCGACGGCCTGGCCGTCGTCGAAGAGCATGGGCGGCATCTGGGTGCCGGCCTCCAGGCGGTAGCCGCCGCCCGGTCCCTTGACCGTGCTGATCAGGTAGCCGAGTTCGCGCAGGCGGTCGATGTCACGGCGCACGGTGCGCACGGTGATGGCGAGGCGCTCGGCGAGATCCTCGCCCGACCAGTCCCGGTGCGTCTGAAGCAGCGAGAGCAGCGAGAGCAGCCGGGACGACGTTTTCTGCATGCAGCCCATCCTCACCGAAGTACAGGACCCGCCCTGTCCTCTACTTCCAACAAAGTGGCCTGCGAACCGTCCTGGAAGCGCATAGCTCCCGGTCAGGCCGCCGGCATTGCGGCGCGCCGATCACGCTGCGGCGCTTCAGTGTCTGGGATGCCGACGACGTAGGCGCCGGTGTCTTTTGCTCGGGCCAGGCGGGTGGGGAGGACCTCGGGTCATGTGTCTCTCGGTACTGCAATCGCAGTTGTGGTCAGCACGCCGCTCACTCCTGCGGAGGTCGAACGCGGACAGCGTCTCGGAGCCCTCCTGTGTTGGACCAAGGGAGATCACTCGATGCTCGATACTGCGCTCGCCGCACCCATGTGGCGGGAGACCCTCCGCAAGTCAGAAATCCCGGTACAGCTCAGCTCTCGGTGCCGAGTTGGATGTGCTCGATGTCTTCGTCCAGGAAGGTGGCCAGGTCCTGGGCTTCGGCCTGGACGGCTTCTTGTTCCAGGACGGTGAGGGGACGAAGGGGGCGGACGCGAAGTAGGTGGTCGCGTGCGGTCCAGGTGGCGGTGACGCGTCCGTCGACGAGGACGGTGCGTTGGCCGGCGACGGACAGGCCGAGGTGGGCGTCGTCGATGATGCGGCTGCGGTCGTGGTAGCCGAGGATGGCGTTGTCGAAGGCCGGCAGAAACCGGACGGGGGCGGGGGTATCGGGGTGGGGGCGTGGCGCGTCGGGCAGATCGAGCAGTTCGCGGCCGCGTTCGTCGCGGAAGGCAATCAGTTCTTCTCGGATGGCTTTGACTGCGGCGGGAAGTCCGGCGAGGCCACACCAGGCGCGTAGGTCCGCGCTGGCGGCGGGCCCGTAGGCAGCAAGGTAGCGGCGCAACAGTTGCTGCCCGACGGGATCGCTGTCCTGGGCGGGCAGGGGGTCGAGGTCCCGTTCCAGCCAGGTGGCCAACGGCAGGTTGCGTACGCCCGCCCTCTGGTGCCAGAGGCCGCGGGGCGGGAGCTGGGCCATGGGGATGAGGGCTGCGACGAGCAGCTCGCCCAGGACCCTGCGTGGTGGGCCGGGCCAGCGGTCTTCGACGGCTTCTTGTACGAGCTCGCTCATGGTGCGGGGCTGCCGGTCGGCAACGGCCGCGCGGCCGGCGGCGGCGACCTCTTCCACGTCGATGCCGGCCAGTTCGCGCCGCCAGGTGCCGAGCACTCGCTGGCGCAGCATGGTGTCGTGGCGGGCTCGCCAGGCGAGCGCGTCGTCGGAGGTGACGAGGTGGACGGTGCGGCGCATCAGGTGGGTGCGCACCACCGTGCGGCCGGTGAGCGCGTCGTCCAGTTGCCTGGGATTGAAGTCGGCCAGGCGGGACCACAGCCCGATGAATGGTTCCTGGGGCTCTTGCGCCTGCAGGCCGCACAGGTGGGCCACAGCCTCGGGCACGGATGTGGCGGCGCGCGTGAGCAGGTGCTGGCGGGCGAGGGTGGCGCGGTTGAGGGCGCGGCTGTCGAGAACGGTCATGGGTTCTCAGGCGGCTGCCCGCTCGTGGAGCGGGCGTCGGCGCAGGTCCGTGCGGGTGAGGGAGAGGGGTGTGTCAGAGACGTCCAGAGGGCTGATGTCGGTACCTGGCGGGACGATGGTGTCGATCTTGTCGAGGATGTCGTCGCCGAGGGTGAGGGCGGCGCCGGCAAGCAGGTCATCGAGCTGGTCCATGGTGCGTGGGCCGATGATGGCGGCGGTGACGTCGGGGTGGCTGGTTGCAAAAGCCATGGCGAGGTGCGTGAGGGAGTGGCCGGATTCTTCGGCGAGGCTGAGCAGCTGCTCGACTGCATCAAGCTTGCGTTCGTCGGTGAGGTGCTTGGGGACCCAGTGCATGCGGGCACCTGCGGGCCGTGGGGCGTTCTTGCGGTAGCGGCCGGTGAGCAGGCCCATGGCCAGCGGACTCCACACCAGAACGCCGATGCCGAAGCGGCGGCAGGCGGGCAGGACCTCGCGCTCGATGCCGCGGTTGAGTATGGAGTAGGTGGGCTGTTCGGTTCGAAGGCGGTGCAGGCCGCGCCGCTGGGACACCCACTGGGCCTCGACGATGTCCGAGGCCAGTAAGTTGGAGGAGCCGATCGCGCGGACCTTCCCGGCACGCACGAGGTCGGTGAGCGCGGAGAGGGTCTCCTCGATGTCGGTGTGCGGGTCGGGGTGGTGGATCTGGTAGAGGTCGATGTAGTCGGTCTGCAGCCGCTTCAGCGAGCCCTCGACCGCCTGGATGACCCAGCGCCGGGAGCTGCCGCTTCGGTTGGGGCCCTCGCCCATCGGGCCGTTGAACTTGGTTGCCAGCACGACCTCGTCTCGGCGTCCTTTGAGGGCCTCTCCGACGATCTCCTCGGTCTCGCTGTAGCCGTAGACATCGGCGGTGTCGACGAAGTTGATTCCCGCGTCGAGCGCCCGTTGGATCATGCCCACGCAGTCGTCGTGATCCGGATTGCCCATCTTGCCGAACATCATGGTTCCAAGGCAGTAGGCGCTGACTTCGATGCCGGTCCGTCCCAGCTTCCGCATCCGCACGGTGACCCGTTTCCTTCCACTGCTATACGTGCTCGGTGCCTGCCGCCGTCCGGTCCGCCCGTGTGGCTGAGGCGGCCCGGACGGCGCAGGCATGTCAGATCTGGCCGGTTCAGCCGTTGTAAGGGGCGGCGACGTCCAGGACCCAGGTGACGCCGAAGCGGTCGGTGAGCATGCCGTACAGCGGCGCCCACAGCGCGGGTTCCAGCGGCCGCACGATGGCCGAGCCTTCGGCAAGCCTGCCCCACAGGGCACTGATCTCCGTGGTGTCGTCGCCGCGTACGGAGACGAAGAACGAGTTGTCGCCCTGGTTCCAGGGGAGTTGCGAGGGGACGTCGTAGGCCATGACGTGGAAACCGTCGGCGCCGGTCACCTCGCCCCACATCACCCAGTCCGCCTCGCTCTCGTTCTGCACGGCGCCGGCGTCCTTGTAGGTGACCGCGACGGTGCGGCCGCCGAAGACGGACCGGTAGAAGTCCAGCGCCTCGCGTGCGTTGCCCCGGAAGTTCAGGTGGGTGGTGGTCGTGACGGACATGTCCTGCTCCTTGCCTCGAACGAGTGGTGAACGCGCCGCCGGCCGCCTGGACGCAATGCCGGCGGCCCGACCGGGAGCTTTGCGCTCCCAGGACGGTTCGCAGGCCACTTTGTCGGAGGTAGAGGACAGGGTGGGTCCTGTACTTCGGTGAGGATGGGCTGCATGCAGAAAACGTCGTCCCGGCTGCTCTCGCTGCTTCAGACACAGAGGAGGCCTGGCACAACGCGCACCAGGCACGCAAGAGCGGCCGACTCGCCGGAGTCGAACGGCTGCTGCTTCGCATCCAGTCGCTCGCCGCCCACTCAGATCAGCCCCAGACGGTCAAGCGGGCCCTGGAGGAACTGGAAACCCTCGACGAGGAGGCAGCCACACCCATGATTCACGAGGCCCTCCTTCTCGCGGGCGGCATCGCGAACCATGACACGGACAGCGCACTGACCGCCCACCGCTTGATCCAGTACCGAGGCGACGTCCACCTGAGCGTCATCTCCAGCCTGTGCCTGACACATACCGCCGACGACCCCCGGCGCTGGCTGACCGAGGCCATGCGCGACGCCCACACCCTCAGGCTGGGGCGCCGCTTCCGTGACGCCGTCACCCGTGCCGCATAGCAGCGCAACATCCCCATACCCAGGCTCCGGCAAGGTCACGAGGCGCTGGCCGAAACCGACATCAGACTGGTCCGCATGGTCAGCGACGGGGCGACCAACCGACAGATCGCCGTAGAACTCGCCTGCAGTCCCAAGACCGTGGAGCAGCGCCTGACACCACTGTTCCAGCGCACCGGCACCCGCTCCCGGGGAGAACTCACCGCTGCTTGGCTCAATGGAAGCCGCCCCCGGACCGCCTCCAGCCCGGACGACCACTGACCCTGCGGACCCCAACCGATGCTCCCGAGCCGACCCACACTGCCTTGTTCGGGCGCACAGCGGCCCGCGCGGGAGACACGGTCGGTGTCGCAGCCTGTCGGTCGAGGCGTGTCGAATGCCTCCAAGGGCCGGCGCGCTTTGTGACGGGTTGCTAGGTCTTCACTTTCACTCGCACGGGCGTGCGATAGGTTGCCCCGGTGCGGCTTGCTGTGGCGGCGTGAGGTCAGAAGCGGAGCAGGTCGGTCGAGACGGTCCAGAGGCGCTTGGCAGTGGCGGGGTCGAGCGCCCATTCCTTGACCCCGTGCGGGTGCTGCGCCAGGTCGGCGTCGTTCGGCACGGTGTAGGCCTCTTGTGCATCGTCGAGATAGTGGCCTCCGGAGTGAGCGAACTCGGGGGCGACGGCCGCGACGATACTGGTGGCGGCCCCCTGCTCGACCGTTTTGTACGTGAAGACTCCGGCAGCCTCGGCCGCGTCGAGCGACGCCTTCTGTTCCGGTGTGAAGTTCCGCTGCAGTCCCGTCGCGATTCCGCCGGGATTCACCGCATTGGCGACGATGCCGTCGGACGCCCACAGGCGGGTCGCCTCGACGGCGAAGAGGGAGTTCGCGGTCTTGGACTGGGCGTAGGCGATCTGCGGGTCGTAGCTGCGGCGTTCGAAGTGGAGGTCGTCGAAGTCGATGCCGGACCGCATGTGCGCCGTCGAACTGACCGAGACGATCCTTGCTCCGTCGCGGTCGGCCGCTCCCCGGGCCAGGGCGTGGTGAAGGCCGGTGGCCAGCGCGAAGTGGCCGAGATGGTTCGTCGCGAATTGCAACTCCCAGCCCTCATGCGTCCGTTCGAGGCCACCGGTGACCACGCCGGCGTTGTTGATGAGCAGGTGAAGGGGTCCGCCCCACGCGTCGACGAACCGTGTGACGGTGGCCCGGTCGGCGAGGTCGAGCCGGACGACCCGGGGCCGGATTCCCCCGGTCGACTTTCCGATCGTCTCGGCGACGGCGTCACCCGCAGTCGTGTTCCGGACGGCGAGCGTCACTTCCGCCCCGGCAGCGGTCAGCGCACGAGCCGTCTCGATCCCGAGTCCGGAGGAAGCTCCCGTCACGATCGCACGGAAGCCGGTGAGGTCGATGTCCCGCAGTACCTCGTCCGCGGTGGTGGAGGAGGTGAAGGGCGTGAAGATGAGTTTGCGAGTGTCCATGGCGCGACTATACGTACTAGACTTGATTTGTATAGTGCGGTTCTCGCTCGTATGCTCGCTCCATGAGCAGTCCCGACGCTGGCCACCCGCCATCGACAGCCGCTGATACCGACCGTCGAACCATGGTTCTGGAGTCCGCCATGGCCACGTTCGCGCGATTCGGTTACCGGAAGACCTCGATGGAGGAGGTGGCGCGGGCGGCGCACCTGTCCCGGCCCGGGCTCTACTTCCTCTTTTCCTCGAAGGAGACTCTGTTCCGTGCCGCGGTCACCCAGGCCTTGAATCGCGACATCACCGCGGTCGAACAGATCCTGGCCGACAGCGGCCGCCCCCTTTCAGAGCGCCTCGTCGAAGCGTTCGACCAGTGGGCGGGCCGCTACATCGGCCCGCTGACGCGCGATGTCGCAACGGTTATCGAGGCCAATCCCGACCTCCTCGGAGAGATCATCGAGACCACGCCACGACGTTTCGAGGAACTGATCACAGACGCGATCGCCATCGAGTCAGGACGAGAGAGGGCCCTCCCTGTCGCACAGACGATGATCAGCGCATCGATCGGCCTCAAGCACCAGGCCGCATCACGGGAGTTCTACCTCGAACGGCTGGCGGTCGCAATCGGCCTCCTGGTGCGCTGAAGACGCCCGGCCTCCTGATAGAACCGCCCGCGGTCTCGGACGGCAACGGGCCGGACCGCCCGTCGAAACCGACTCGGCAAATCGAGGTTGGCCGTCAATTGCGGGAGTAATCGTCAAGACCTGTGGATCGGTTGATCTCAGTTTTGTTGTGGTGGGTCGATCGCGACGAGTTCGACCTCGAAGCCGTCGTCGTTCTCCAGGTAGGCGGCGTAGTGCTGTGCGCCGCCGGCGTGCGGGTGGCGGTCGGGGAACAACAGATGCCAGCCGTGCCGAGCCGCGTCGGTGGCCAGCTGGTCGACCGCGGTTTCGTCTTCGACGTGGAAGGCCAGGTGGTTCAGCCCTGGCCGGCAGCGGTCGTGCCGGTCGGCGGTGAGGGCCGGGGACTGCTCAAGGACCAGGTACGTCGGCCCGGGCCGCCAACTGCGTCCGTTATCCCAGCTCTGGAAGAGGGTGTGGCCCAGCGTCTCCAGCAGCCAGCCGAGAGTTGGTCGTCCAGCGAAGCGGTGACATGGGATCTCCGCGGACGTCGGGCTCAACCAGCGTGAGGAGTGCCTCCCGAACTGCTGGGTTAAGCTCGACGACGCGTTTGCGGCCACCGCCGGGCCGGCGGATACGTCCCAACGGGGCCTCTCCAGACCCGAGTTCCCGCATACCGACAGACACAGTGGCTTCACGGACACTGGCAGCACGGGCGACCGCTCTGATCCCGCCGTGGCCGAGGGACTGGGCCTCCGCCCCTATCAACAGGCGACGCTGCCGCTCGTCGAGGTGCGGCAGACTCGCCCTGAACTTGGCTGCCAGCACGACCCATTGCTCTTCCAACCCGCTCATGCCAGACCAACGAACCACCGAGCGGAAAGCCACGAGTTAAAGATCTGCACGCCCTAAGAGCTCGTAACAGGATCTTGCTGAAGTGCCCTGGTGGGGTGTGAGTGGTGTGAGGAGGCCTCCGATCTCGGAGGAGCCGACCTGATCCGGGCCGCGCGCCGGCCACTTCGTTCGGTCAACCCCCGGGTGCCTCCTGCAAGAGCCACACTGAGCGGATGAGTTCTGGAATGGCATCTGACCTGGTCGTTGGCCTTGTGCCCCTCCTCGGTGTGAGCGTTGGTGCAGCAGCGACATTGCTCGTGCAGCGCAGCGCGGCCCGGGAGTCTCGAGCACGAAGCGCGGAGGAGGGGCGCGCCGCACACCGTGCCGAAGTCAAGGCTGCGATCTCTAACTATCTGGAGGCAGCACACAAACTGCAAGGTGAGCTGGATGCCCGGGAACGCGGGGAAGCCGCACCAGCTATCAAGAGCCTTGTTGAACGACTTTGGCTGGCCGAGAAGCAGGTCGAGATCATTAGCCTCGATCTTTCGTGAGGGGCCGTCAGCTTACTGACGGCCCCTCTTCGGTTTTGTTGTGCGGGTGTTTTCGGTGTCCGGGCAGGGCGGGGG